>CAXTPH010000180.1:0-5669 GCA_964245955.1 uncultured Sphingomonadaceae bacterium
GGCCGCCGAAGCCGCAGGCGTCGTGCGCGCTGCCCGCCGCCGACAAGATGGTCGTGTCGACGACGTCGCCCAAGACGCGGAAGGCGCGCGAGGGGGTGATGGAGTTCCTCCTGATCAACCACCCGCTCGACTGCCCGATCTGCGACCAGGGCGGCGAGTGCGACTTGCAGGACCAGAGCCTCAACTACGGCAAGGGCCACACCCGTTACCTCGAGAACAAGCGCGCGGTGACCGAGAAATACATGGGGCCGCTGATCAAGACGGTGATGACGCGGTGCATCCACTGCACCCGCTGCGTCCGTTTCGCCGAGGAAGTCGCCGGGGTCGAGGAGATCGGCGCGATCGGGCGCGGCGAGAACATGCAGATCACGAGCTATCTCGAAGGCGCGGTGCGGTCCGAACTGTCGGGCAACGTCATCGACCTGTGCCCGGTCGGCGCGCTGACGTCGAAGCCGTATGCGTTCGAGGCGCGGCCGTGGGAACTGAAGCGCACCGAGTCGATCGACGTGATGGACGCGGTCGGCACCAACATCACCGTCCACACCCGCGGCGCGGCGGTGATGCGCGTGACCCCGCGGATCAACGACGACGTCAACGAGGAATGGGCGAGCGACGTCACGCGCTTCGCGGTCGACGGGCTCCAGCGTGGGCGGCTCGACACGCCGTATGTCCGCGTCGGCGGCAAGCTGCAAAAGGCGTCGTGGGCGCAGGCGTTCGACGCGATTCATGCCGCGCTCGCCGGGGTCGCGGGCCGCGACATCGCTGCGGTCGCGGGCGACCTGTGCGACGTCGAGGCGATGGTCGCGTTGAAGGATCTGCTCGGGTCGCTCGGGTCGAACCGCCACGAGTGCCGTGTCGACGGCGCGGCGGTGCCGACCGCAGACCGCTCGCATTACCTGTTCAACACCGGCCTCGCCCAGATCGAGCGCGCCGATGTCGTCCTCCTCGTCGGGTCCAACCCGCGCTGGGAGGCGCCGCTGGTCAACACGCGGATCCGCAAGGCGGTGCGGCGCGGCGGCGCGACGGTGTTCAACATCGGACCGGAAGTCGACCTGACCTATCCGGTGACGCAGCTCGGCGACGACGCCGGCGTGCTCGGCGACCTGCCACAGGGAGTGGCCGATGCCTTCGCCAAGGCCGAGCGGCCGGCGGTGATTGTCGGCACCGGCGGGATGGCGAGCCTCGCCGCGGTCCACGCCCTCGCGGCGGCGCACACCCTTGTCCGCGACGGTTGGAACGGGGTCAATCTGCTCCACACCGCCGCCAGCCGGGTCGGCGCGCTCGACATCGGCTTCACCAGCGACGGCGGCATGGCTTCGTTCGCCGCGACCCCGCCTAAAGTCATGTTCAACCTCGGCGTCGACGAGGTCGAGGTCGCGGGCAATTTCACCGTCTATATCGGTCACCATGGCGATCGCGGCGTGCGGACCGCCGACGTCATCCTCCCCGCCGCTGCCTACACCGAGAAGTCGGGCACGTGGGTCAATCTCGAGGGCCGCGTCCAGCGCGGCAGCCGCGCGGCGTTCCCGCCGGGTGAGGCGCGCGAGGACTGGACGATCTTCCGCGCGCTGTCGGCCGTACTCGGCAGCGCGTTGCCGTACGACGACCTCCGTAGCCTGCGCGGGCGGATCGCGGCGGAATGGCCGCATCTCGCCGCTGAAGGCGCGACGCCGGCCGTCTGGTCGGCGTCGTCAGCGCCGGCAACCGCCGCGCCGTCGGGACCGTTCACGCTGCCGATCAGGAACTTCTACCTGACCAACGCGATCGCCCGGGCGAGCGCGACGATGGCCGAGTGCGTCGAGCAGATCGTCGACGCCGACGAGCCGCAGCTCGAGGCCGCCGAATAATGGGCTTCACCGGCTTCTTTCAGGGCTTCCTCGGCCACGACCTCGGCTATCTCGTCGGCACGGTCCTGCTGATCCTGCTGATCGCGCTGCCGGTGATGGCCGGCGTCGCCTTCGCGGTCTACGCCGACCGCAAGATCTGGGCGGGGATGCAGCTGCGGCGCGGCCCGAACGTCGTCGGGCCATTCGGCATCCTTCAGACCTTCGCCGACGCTCTCAAGCTGTTCCTCAAGGAAACGATCGTGCCCTCGGGGGCGAACAAGGGCGTGTTCCTGATCGCGCCGATGATCACCTTCACCCTCGCGCTGATCGCCTGGGCGGTGATCCCGTTCGACGCGGGCGTGGTGCTCGCCGACATCAATGTCGGGCTGCTCTACCTGTTCGCGGTGTCGTCGATGGGAGTCTACGGCATCATCATGTCGGGGTGGGCGTCGAACTCGAAATACCCGTTCCTCGGCGGTCTGCGCTCGGCGGCGCAGATGGTCAGCTACGAGGTGTCGATCGGTTTCGTCATCGTCTGCGTCGTGCTCTATTCGTCGAGCTTCAACCTGTCCGACATCGTTGCGAGCCAGAAGGGCATGGTGCTCGGGATCGGCAACGGGAACATCCTCAATCCGCTGCTGTTTCCGATGGCGATCGTGTTCTTCATCTCCGCGCTGGCCGAAACTAACCGCCCGCCGTTCGACCTGCCCGAGGCCGAGGCCGAGCTCGTCGCCGGCTACCAGGTCGAATATTCGTCGATGGCGTTCGCTTTGTTCTTCCTCGGCGAATACGCCAACGTCCTGCTGATGTGCGCGCTGACGAGCATCCTGTTCCTCGGCGGGTGGCTGCCGCCGGTGAACTGGGCGCCGCTGTACCTCGTGCCGGGGTTCGTCTGGTTTTTCGCCAAGCTGTTCCTGATGTTCTACATCTTCGCCTGGGTGAAGGCGACGGTGCCGCGCTACCGCTACGACCAGCTGATGCGCCTCGGGTGGAAGGTGTTCCTGCCGATCTCGTTGGTCTGGGTTTGCGTGGTCAGCGGGTGGCTGGTGTTCACCGGGCATTTCGCGTGAATCAGCTCGACCTTCTTCGCCATCAACCCTTCTTGATCCGCGCCTTTACCGCGCTTGGGACGTTGCTCCCAGGCTGGCCGATCGGCGAAGTCATACTGGCGCTATCCCGCGGCTGGAGCCTGTCGGACATGCGACTGATCGAGCTTGCGCCGCCGCTGCCAGTGGTGATCACCTTCGTCGTGATCGCGCTGGCTTTCGCCTGGATTGTCCGACCGAGGACCCGCCAATGACCGCCATCTTCCGCGCCGCCAAGTCCCTCCTGCTGCTCGAGTTTCTTCGCGGGCTTGCGCTGACCTTCAGCTATCAGTTCCGGCCGAAGGCGACGCTCAACTACCCATATGAGAAGGGCCCGTTGTCGCCGCGCTTCCGCGGCGAGCACGCGCTGCGCCGCTACCCGAACGGCGAGGAACGCTGCATCGCGTGCAAGCTGTGCGAGGCGGTGTGCCCGGCGCAGGCAATCACGATCGAATCCGAACCGCGCGAGGACGGCAGCCGCCGGACGACGCGCTACGACATCGACATGACCAAGTGCATCTACTGCGGCTTCTGCCAGGAGGCGTGCCCGGTCGACGCGATCGTCGAGGGGCCGAACTTCGAATTCTCGACCGAGACGCGCGAGGAGCTGATCTACGACAAGGACAAGCTGCTCCAGAACGGCGAGCGCTGGGAGCGAGTGATCGCGGCCAACCTCCAGGCGGATGCGCCATGGCGGTGATGGCTGAGCCGGGGGCGAAACTGTCGCCCTCTTCGCTTGCCGCACCTGTCGCAGGGCGTTAGACGCAGCGCAGCAATTCCACCGTCATCCCCGCGCAGGCGGGGACCCATAACCCCGGACGGTTGTGATTATGGGTCCCCGCCTTCGCGGGGATGACGGCAACTGAAGATTGGTTCGACCGAACACGTGATCGCCGCGCTCGCCTTCTACCTGTTCGCCGGGTTCGTCATCCTCGGCGGGGCGCTGACGATCCTGTCGCGCAATCCGGTCCATTCGGTGCTGTGGCTAATCCTCGCGTTCTTCAACGCCGCCGGGCTGTTCGTTCTGCTCGGCGCCGAGTTCCTCGCGATGGTCCTCGTCATCGTCTATGTCGGCGCGGTCGCGGTGCTGTTCCTGTTCGTCGTGATGATGCTCGACGTCGATTTCGCCCGGCTGCGCGCCGGCTTCGCCAAATATTTGCCGTTCGGCATCGGGCTGGCGGTCGTGATCCTCGCCGAGCTGCTGCTCGTCCTCGGCGGCGGCAGCTTCGGCGTCGGCGCGGCGACGCCCGCCCGTGCGCCGGTGCTCGCGGGGATGACCAACACTCAGGCGCTCGGCAGCCTGATCTATACGCGCTACGTTTTCATCTTCCAGGCGGCGGGGATGGTCCTGCTAACGTCGATGATCGGCGCGATCGTGCTGACCCACCGCCAGCGCCCGGGCATCCGCAAGCAGGATATCGGCGCGCAGAACGCGCGCACCCCGGCGCAGTCGACGTCGAAGGTCGTCGCGACCAGCGGCGAGGGCGTGACGCTGTGACGGTCGGCCTCGGTCATTACCTCGCCGTCGGCGCGATCCTGTTCGTCCTCGGCGTGCTCGGCATCTTCATCAACCGCAAGAACGTCATCATCATCCTGATGTCGATCGAGCTGATCCTGCTCAGCGTCAACATCAACCTCGTCGCCTTCTCGTCGTTCGCGCACGACATGGTCGGGCAGGTGTTCGCGATGTTCGTGCTGACCGTCGCGGCGGGCGAGGCGGCGATCGGGCTGGCGATCCTCGTCGTCTACTTCCGCAACCGCGGGACGATCGCGGTCGACGACATCAACCAGATGAAGGGGTGAGGGGCATGATCCAGCTCCTCGTCTTCCTGCCGCTCGTCGCCGCGCTGATCGCCGGCCTCGGCAACCGCGTGCTCGGCGACACGCTCGCGAAGTCGGTGACGACGGCGGCGCTGTTCGTCTCGGCCGCGCTGGCGTGGGTCGTGTTCGTCCAGACCGGCCTCGGCCACGGCGCGGGCTATACGCTTCCCGTGCTCGACTGGATCGATTCGGGCGACCTCCACGTCGCGTGGGCGTTCAAGATCGACGCGCTGACGAGCGTCATGCTCGTCGTCATCACCACGGTGTCGGCGCTCGTCCACCTCTACAGCTGGGGGTACATGGCCGAGGACCCCGACCAGCCGCGCTTCTTCGCGTACCTGTCGCTGTTCACCTTCGCGATGCTGATGCTGGTGACCGCCAACAATCTCGTCCAGATGTTCTTCGGCTGGGAGGGGGTCGGCCTCGCGTCGTACCTGCTGATCGGTTTCTGGTATTACAAGCCGAGCGCCAACGCCGCCGCGATCAAGGCGTTCGTCGTCAACCGCGTCGGCGACTTCGGCTTTTCGCTCGGCATCTTCGGCACCTTCCTCGTCTTCAGGTCGATCAAGCTCGACGTGATCCTCGCCGCCGCCGCGGGGATGAAGGGCGCGACCTTCACCTTCCTCGGTGCGCCAGTCGACGTGATGACGTGCCTGTGCCTGCTGCTGTTCGTCGGCGCGATGGGCAAGTCGGCGCAGCTCGGCCTCCACACCTGGCTGCCCGATGCGATGGAGGGGCCGACCCCGGTATCGGCGCTGATCCACGCCGCGACGATGGTCACCGCCGGTGTGTTCATGGTCTGCCGCCTGTCGCCGATGTTCGAGACGAGCGCGACGGCGCTGACCGTCGTTACCTATGTCGGCGCGGCGACCGCGCTGTTCGCCGCGACGGTGGCGTGCGTCCAGACCGACCTCAAGCGCGTGATCGCCTATTCGAC
>CAXTPH010000181.1:0-5617 GCA_964245955.1 uncultured Sphingomonadaceae bacterium
GATGCGCTCGGTCATGCGGTTACCGGGCTGATCCCGGCGGGCGACAGCGCCGGCGGCAACCTCGCGGCGGTGGTGACGCAGCAGTTGCATGGCAAGCTGCCGGTGCCGATCGTCGCGCAATGGCTGATCTACCCCGGGGTCGACATGACCGCGAACGAAGGCTCGATGCAGGAATTCGCCGAGGGCTATCTGCTGACCAACGGTGGCATGCGCTGGTTCACCGAGCATTATATGGGCCCCGAGCCCGACCTGATGCACGCCTATGCCTCGCCGCTCCACGCCGACTCGCTCGCCGGGCTGCCGCCGGCGATGGTCTTCACCTGCGGCCTCGATCCGCTCCGCGACCAGGGCCGCGCCTATGCCGCCAAGCTCATCCAGAGCGGGGTGCCGGTCGTGTTCCGCGAGGCGGCGGGGCAGATCCACGGCTGCATGACGCTCCGCCAGGCGATCCCGAGCACGCAGGGCGACCTCCACGCCTGTCTCGCCGCGCTGCGGGTCATCGTCGACGAGGCGCTCGCCGCACCGGTGCCGCTGGCGATGGCGGCGAAATGAAGCGGGTCGTCATCGGCCTGCTCCTCGTCACCGCGACCGCCGCATCGGCGATCGAGGCGTCGCCGGCGGGCGACGTCACGATGCGGAAACTATGGGCGACGCTCAAGGTCGATAAGGTCGACGCGGTTCAGCAGGTCTTCTCCCGCGTGGTGACGTTCAAGCTGCCGCGACCGTTCGTCATGGTCAACCGCGGACAGGCGCAGGGTTCGTTCCTTGCCGAATATGTGCCCGACGGCCAGACGGTCGACAACTGGACACGGATGATCACCGTCACCGGGACGCTCGGGATCGGCGCGGCGGGGGTCAGCGACACCGAACTCGCCGCGCATTTCGAGCCCAAGGATTGCCCCGGCAAGGTTTTCCGCGACCTCGGACCGACGGCGCCGCTCGCGGGGGTCACCGGCCGGATGGTCGTGATCGGTTGCGGCGCGCCCGACCAGCCGGGGGCCGAGCGCGGCGCGATCGCGGTGTATCGCGACAGCGAGAACGGCTGGACGATCCAGTACGCCGAACGCAACCACGGCAAGTCGCCGTTCACGCCCGACGAGGCGGTCGCGCGGCTTGCCGCCCTCGCGCCCGCGGTCATTCCGCGCGCGCCTGCCGCCTTAGGAGCCCCGAAGTGACCGACCGCACCCACCCCTCGGGCCTGCCGTACCGTCCCGGCGTCGGCATCATGTTGCTCAACGCCGACGGCAAGGTCTTCACCGGCCAGCGGCTCGATTCGAAGCTCGAGGCGTGGCAGATGCCGCAGGGCGGGATCGATCCCGGCGAGGAGCCGCGGACGACCGCGTTCCGCGAGCTCGCCGAAGAGACCGGGATCACCAAGGCCGAGATCATCGGCGAGTCGCGCGACTGGCTATACTACGACCTGCCCGACGCGCTGATCGGCACGATCTGGAAGGGGCGCTATTGCGGTCAGCGGCAGAAATGGTTCGCGATGCGCTTCACCGGCACCGATGCCGACGTCAACATCGCCACCGAGCATCCCGAGTTCCGCAGCTGGCGCTGGTCGACGCTGCCCGAACTGTCGTCGCTGATCGTGCCGTTCAAGCGCGACCTGTACGAAGCGGTCCTCGCCGAATTCGCCGGGCTGATCGGGGCTAGAACGCCAGCGTGATGCTGCCGACCACCGTGTCGGCGGTCGCATGACGGACAAACGCCGATGTCGATCTTGGCACGTCGTTGCCGACGTATCGAACGCCCAGGATTAGTTTCCAGACCCGGACATCGACCCCGGCGCTATAGTCGATCTTGGTTCGCCCGAGGTCGAACGCCCCCGCCTCGCGCCCGACCGACGCCTTAACCGTCACCGGCGTCAGGGGGATACCGACACTCGCCCGGGCATAGGTGTAGAGGTTGCCGCCCGCGACCCCGGCCTGGTCGGGCGCGTAATTTGCCCCGAGCGTCACCGTCGCCGGCCCGAGCGACCCGGCCAGCGCGCCGAACGCCTCGACCTCGGCCGGGCCGTGGCCCGGGTAGAGATAGGCGATAACCCCGGCCGAGGGGGTCAGAAGCCCGATCGCGCGGCTGTAGCCCGCGGAGACATCGATCTCGGCATCGGTGCCGCGGTCGATCCGCAGGTCGCGCGGGCGGGCGGTCGACACCGCCTCGGCCCCGGCGAACCAGTCCGACGTACTCGCCTGGATGCTGGCATCGGCGACCGGCTGGCGGTCGCTGAGCGACACCCCGCGCGACCGGTAGTCGCTGAGCAGCGCCGCCGAGCCGTCGACGTCAATCGCCGCCGCCTTGGCGCCGACGCCGAGCGCGACGAGCAGCACGCATAACGTCCAGACACTGTTGCCCCCGCGCAACAAGTGCTGGCGGGGGCTGGCGCTTCGAACCGTAACGACTTGCATAATTAACGGGCAACTGCGCCGCGCCGGCTCAAAAAGCAAGCAGCGGCGCAGTCGCGAGGCCTAGAACAGGACCCCGAGTTCGATCAGGCCGCGCAGCTGGGACGTGTCGTTGCCGAGCTTGCCGAACGCCGCCCCCGGGGTGGCATGGATCGCCTTGACGTACGACCCTTCGGCCCGGACGAAGAAAATCTTGTACTGGTAGGTCGGGGTGACAGTGATCGAATAGGCATCGCTGCCGGTGCCGTAGAGGAAGCTCGCCGCCGTGCCGCCGCGCTTGCCCGACGAGCTGATGTACTCGCCGCGAACCGGCAGGCTGAATTCGGGGGTGAAGCTGTACTTGGCGAGGATCGCCCCACCGATCGTTGACGCCGAGGTCGTGCCGAACTGCGGTACCAGATTATCGACATGGTTGTACTGGATGTACGGCTGGATGATCAACGGCCCATCGGTGTGGGTCAGGATCAGGTTGTAGATCTGACTGTTGTTCAGGATGCCGGGCGTCGAGAAGGTCGACTTGGTCGTCGTCTTGGTGTTGCCGCTCGCCGCGAAGGCGAGGACGTTCTTCGGGTCGATCGTATAGGCGACCGAACCCGAGACCGTGCTGTACTTTGACGCGTAATAGCCGTCGGTCAGCGCGACCGAGAAGGCGAGCGGGCCGGCGGTGTAGTTCGCCTGCACGCCCTTGCTGACGGCGGGCTCGAGGTTCCACAACAGGCCGCGGTCTACGTTCATGTTCTCGAAGGTGAAGGTGTACTCCGCCCCGATCAGCGTCGGCAGCTTGCCCGCCTGGACCGAGAAGTTGGCGGTCGGGGCGATCTTGATGAACGCCTGCGGCAGCGGCCCGTAGGTCGCGTCGGTGGCCCGCGTCGCACGGAGGTACGGCGTGCCGAGCGACGGCAGCGAATAGACGCCTGCCTGGACGAAGAACTGGAAGACCCCGTCGATCTTCTGGATGAAGACCTGGGCATTGCTGAGGTCGCCGTACGAGCCGCGGTCGCCGGCGCCGGTGACGGCATGCGTCTGGAAGCGCGCGATGCCCGAGGCGACGCCGGTGACATAGACCTTGCCAAAGTCGCCGAGGTCGAAGTTGGTCGGCGCGCTGTTCGCGGCCAGCGGCCCGGTGATCGCGGGCAGCAGTACCGGCGCGGCGGGGGCGGCAGCCGGCGGCGTCGCGGCGGACGTGTCTTGCGCGACGGCGGGCTGCGCCACAGCGGCGGCGGCAAGCATGGTCCCGGCCAAAAGCTTCATGTTCATTCGTCTCTCCCTGCTCTGCGAAGGCGTTCGGCACTGGGCCGCTATACCGGCTTGTGCACTGCAACAACTGTGCCAGACAGGGGAGGCAAGACCGCGCGCCGTAAAGGCGGAATAAAAAAAGGCCGGTGGCGAACCACCGGCCTTGAGTAAAATCCTTGGGGAGGATCGCCTTTCGGCACATTCGTTGTGCACTGCAGCAAAAGGCTTTGCAAGCGTTTTTTATCCAGCCGGCAATCTTTCGGACGTACTTGGCGACGTTCCGCGTCCGTTCTATACCGCGGCCTATGACCGACCTGTTCGCCGCGACCGCCTCCTCGAGCGATTATGACGCCAGCCATATCGAAGTGCTTGAAGGCCTCGAGCCGGTGCGCCGCCGTCCCGGCATGTACATCGGCGGGGTCGACGAGCGCGCGTTCCACCATCTTGCTTCCGAAGTGCTCGACAATGCGATGGACGAGGCAGTGGCGGGGCACGCGACGCGGATCGAGGTGATGCTCGAGCCCGGCGACCGGCTGACGATCATCGACAACGGTCGCGGCATTCCGGTCGACGAGCATCCGAAGTACCCGGGCAAGTCGGCACTCGAAGTGATCATGACCACACTCCATTCGGGCGGCAAGTTTTCGGGCAAGGCTTATGCGACCAGCGGCGGCCTGCACGGCGTCGGCGTGTCGGTCGTCAACGCGCTGTCGGCCGAGCTGACGGTCGAAGTCGCGCGGAACAAGGCCTTGTTCCGCCAGACTTTTTCGCGCGGGGCGGTGACGTCGCCGCTCGAACCGGCGGGGGCGGTCAACGGGCGGCGGGGGACGTCGATCGCCTTCGTCCCTGATCCGCAGATCTTCGGCGACGACGCGCATTTCAAACCCGCCCGCCTGTACAAGCTCGCCCGGTCAAAGGCGTATCTGTTCCGCGGGGTCGAGATCCGGTGGAAGTGCGCGCCCGAGCTGATCACCGACGGTACCCCGGCGGCGGCGACCTTCCAGTTCCCCGGCGGCCTCGCCGACCATCTGACCGAACAGCTCGGTGATCGCGAGCTCGTCGTCGCCGAGCTGTTCGCCGGGCGCGCCGATCTGCCCGAAGGGCGCGGCGCGGTCGAATGGGCGGTGGCATGGCCGATGTGGGGCGACGGCGCGACAAGCTATTACTGCAACACCATCCCGACCCCCGACGGCGGCACCCACGAAGCCGGCTTGCGTGCTGCACTTGCGAAGGGAATCAAGGCCTTCGCCGGTATGATCGGCCAGAAGAAAGCGGTCGACCTTGCGCCTGAGGATATCATGACCGGGGCCGAACTGATGCTGTCACTGTTCATCCGCGACCCCCAGTTCCAAAGCCAGACCAAGGACCGGCTGACCAGCCCCGAGGCGGCGCGGCTCGTCGAGACGGCGATCCGCGACCATTTCGATCACTGGCTGACCGGCAACGAGGGCCGCGCGCGGACCCTGCTCGGTGTCCTGCTCGAACGGATGGACGACCGGCTCCGCCGTCGCGCCGACCTCGCCAACCAACGCAAGACCGCGACCAACAAGCGCAACGTTCGCCTCCCCGGCAAGCTGACCGACTGCACCCGGGGCGATGCGGTCGGCACCGAGGTGTTCATCGTCGAGGGCGACTCGGCGGGCGGCTCGGCGAAGCAGGCGCGCGACCGGACGACCCAGGCGGTCCTGCCGATCCGCGGCAAGATCCTCAACGTCGCCAGCGCCAACACCGCCAAGATCCTCGCCAATACCGAGGTCGGCGACCTGATCCAGGCGCTCGGCTGCGGCACCCGCGACCGCTACGACCCCGCTGCGCTGCGCTACGAGAAGGTCGTGATCATGACCGACGCCGACGTCGACGGGGCGCATATCGCGACGCTGCTGATGACGTTCTTCTTCCAGGAGATGCCTGGCCTCGTCCGCGACGGGCATCTGTATCTCGCCCAGCCGCCGCTCTACCGCCTCGCCCATGGCGGG
>CAXTPH010000182.1:0-5597 GCA_964245955.1 uncultured Sphingomonadaceae bacterium
GGTCAGCGTCAGGATCGGGGCGACGGTGATGCTGTCGCCGGTATGCACGCCCATCGGGTCGATATTCTCGATCCCGCAGATGATGATCGCATTGTCGTGGCGGTCGCGGACGACCTCCATCTCATATTCCTTCCAGCCAAGCACCGATTCCTCGATCAGCACCTCGGTCGTCGGCGAGGCGTCGAGCCCGGTGCCGACGATGTGGAGGAATTCCTCGCGGTTATAGGCGATTCCGCCCCCCGTCCCGCCCATCGTGAACGACGGCCGGATGATCGTCGGCAGCCCGACGAACTCGAGCCCTTCGAGCGCCTCGGCGACGCTGTGGGCGATCCGCGAGCGCGGGCTTTCAAGGCCGATCTTGTCCATCGCATCGCGGAACTTGAGCCGGTCCTCGGCCTTGTCGATCGCGACCGCATCGGCCCCGATCAGCTCGACGCCGTACTTCTCGAGCGTTCCATCGCGGAACAGCGCCAGCGCGGTGTTGAGCGCGGTCTGCCCGCCCATCGTCGGCAGCAGCGCGTCGGGACGCTCGACCGCGATGATCTTGGCGACGACCTCGGGCGTGATCGGCTCGACGTAAGTCGCGTCGGCCATGTCGGGGTCGGTCATGATCGTCGCCGGGTTCGAATTGACGAGCACGATCCGATAGCCCTCGGCGCGCAACGCCTTGCACGCCTGCGTCCCCGAATAATCGAACTCGCACGCCTGCCCGATGATGATCGGGCCGGCGCCGATGATGAGGATCGTGTGGATGTCGGTGCGTTTTGGCATCAGATCATTTTTCGCTGTATCAATATCGTCACGATCAAGGTTGCTATTCCGACGATAGAAGCAACAATGACGCTCCACTTCGTCCAGTTGATCTCAGAAGGAGCCGAGTGGGTAATCTCGCCTGGTTTTTTAGCCGCCGGGATCACGTCGCTTGTCGCTTGAATAGAAGCTGTCTTGGAAATAACCTTATTTAATACAGCTTTCGCCGCTTCTTTGCTATTAAGCCAATCGTCTCCTTTCGAACTTAGGCGACCTATAAAGGTCGTCTGTGATCGTACTGCGCGATCCACTGCGGTTATGCCTTCGCGGGAAATTTGCCATAAGCCCTCCTCGCTATGGAATTCGTGATACTCGCGCTCGACCTCGCCACGTTTTTCTAAATGTTCCAGCGCCACCTCAACACGGCGGATCGGCACAAAGATACCGAAGAGGGCAACCACATCTTCGGGTGTTATTGGCCCGCCACCTTTTTCAGCATGCTGATGCAGTCGGAACAAGACCGCCAAATCCAATTTTGGCTGAGTTAGCATGCGCATGCACTCAGAGAGCTGACAAACCGCTCGAAAAGATAGTGACTATCCTGCGGCCCCGGGCTCGCCTCGGGGTGATACTGGACGCTGAACGCGCTGCGGTCGGTCAATTCCAGCCCCGCAAGCGACCCGTCGAACAGGCTGACGTGAGTCGCCCGCGCGTTCGCCGGAAGCGTCGCGGTATCGACCGCGAACCCGTGGTTCATGCTCGTGATCTCGACCCGGCCATCGCTCAGTCGCTTGACCGGGTGGTTCGCGCCGCGGTGGCCCTGGTGCATCTTGTACGTGCTCGCGCCGACCGCGAGGCCGAGCAGCTGGTGGCCGAGGCAGATGCCGAACAGCGGCACCCCCGAATTGAGCACCGCCTGGATCGTCGGCACCGCGTACACCCCCGTCGCCGCCGGGTCGCCGGGGCCGTTCGACAGGAAGATGCCGGCGGGCTTGTACGCCATGATCTCGTCGAAGGTCGCGGTCGCGGGCACCACCGTCACCCGCGCGCCGGCGGCGACGAGGTTGCGCAGGATGTTGCGCTTCATCCCATAATCCACCGCGACGACGACCGGCCCGTCGGGGTTGGCGGCGTGGGTCGCGTACCCCTGCCCCAGTGTCCACAGCCCGTCGTCCCAGCCGTAGCTCTGCGTCGTCGACACCCCCTTGGCGAGGTCCATCCCCTCGAGCCCCGGCCACGCCTGCGCCTGCGCGAGCAGCGCCGGCGCGTCGAACTCGCCCGCCGCCGAATGCGCGATCACCGCGTTCGGCGCGCCGAGTTCGCGGATGCGCCGTGTCAGCGCGCGCGTGTCGACCCCGGCCAGCCCGATCCGGCCCCAGCTTTTCAGCCAGTCGTCGAAGGTCCGGTCGGCGCGCCAGTTCGCAGCCTCGCTCGGGATCGCGGCGACGATGCAGCCAAGCGCATGCGGGTTGGTCGCCTCGATGTCCTCGGGGTTGGCGCCGGTGTTGCCGATGTGCGGGGTGGTGAAGGTGATGATCTGCCCGGCGTAGCTCGGGTCGGTCATCGCCTCCTGGTAGCCGGTCATCGCGGTGTTGAAACAGACCTCGCCGACCGCATGCCCTTCCGCGCCGATGCCGTGGCCCCAGACGACGGTGCCGTCCGACAGGACCAATACGCCGGTCGCGCCATCGGGTCGGGCGTGCGCGGGGGCGTCGGCCAAGGGGCATCCTTCGGTTGGGGTGAGCGCAAACGCATCGCGGACTACGGGTCGCACCGGTCCGGGTCAACTTCATTCGGCGCGGGGCCGTACCGAGGTGGCGCGGCGCGGTTCGGCTATGTGCGCGCAGTGGTGCGGGCTATGCTTGGGCCCCGACTCGACAGGACAAACATGATCCGCGACGACATCAAGACCGCGACGATCACCGCGATGAAGGCCAAGGACAGCGCCCGCCTCGGCGCGCTGCGGCTGATCTCGGCGGCGTTGAAAAACAAGGACATAGAGCTTCGAACCGGCACCGCGCCGGCGGATGACGACGTGCTGGTGGCCGACGTGCTGACCAAGATGGCGAAGCAGCGACGCGAATCGATCGAGATGTACGTCGCCGGCAACCGCCCCGAACTCGCCGACGCCGAGCGGGAGGAACTCGGCGTGATCGAGGGATTCATGCCACAACAGATGGCGGCTGGCGAAGCGATGGCGGTCGTCCGCAGCCTCGTCGACGAACTTGGGGCGAGCAGTATCAAGGACATGGGCAAAGTTATGGCGCTCTTGCGCGAACGCTTCGCCGGGCAGATCGACATGAGTTCGGCGTCGGCGATGGTGAAAACCGCGCTCTCGGCATAAGCTGCGCGAGTGACCCTCGCCCCCGCCTTTCTCGACGAACTCCGTGCCCGGGTCGCGGTGTCGACGGTCGTCGCGCGGCGGGTCAAGTTGAGCCGCGCCGGGCGCGAGATGAAAGGCTGCTGCCCGTTCCATAACGAGAAGAGCCCGAGCTTTTTCGTCAATGACGACAAGGGTTTCTACCACTGCTTCGGCTGCGGCGCGCACGGCGACGTGATCCGCTTCGTCGTCGAGCAGGAGGGGCTCGGCTTCATCGATGCGGTCAAATCGCTCGCCGCCGAGGCCGGGCTGGCGGTGCCTGAGGAATCGCCCGAGGCGCGCCAGCGGGCACAGGCGGCCGAGGGATTGCACGACGTCACCGGCAAGGCTGCGGCTTGGTTTGCCAATCAGTTACGCGATACGGGCGGGGCAGTAGCGCGCGATTATCTCGCCAAACGCACGATTACCGACAAGACGATCGCCGACTTCGGCCTCGGCTTCTCGCCCGACAGCCGGAGCCGCCTACGTACCGCGCTGACCAGCGTCGGCGATGCCAAGCTGGTCGAAACCGGGCTGCTGATCGCCCCCGAGGACGGCGGCGATCCGTACGATCGCTTCCGCGGACGATTGATGTTTCCGATCCGCGATCCGCGCGGCCGGGTGATCGGTTTCGGCGGACGAATCCTCGGTGATGGACAGCCCAAGTATCTGAATTCGCCCGATACACCGTTGTTCGACAAGGGCCGGACGCTCTATAATCTCGACCGCGCGGGTCCGGTCGCACGCAAATCGCTGCGGCTGATTGTCGTCGAAGGATATATGGACGTCATCGGCCTCGCCCAGGCGGGGTTCGCCGACGCGGTCGCCCCGCTCGGCACCGCGCTGACCGAGGCGCAGCTTGGCCTGATGTGGCGCATCGTGCCGGAACCGGTGCTGTGCTTCGATGGCGACGCCGCCGGGCAGCGGGCGGGGCTGAGAGCATTGCATCGCGCATTGCCGCTGCTTGAACCCGGCAAGTCGTTGCGCTTCGCGACGCTTCCGCCGGGCAAGGATCCCGACGACCTCGTCCGCGCCGGAGGACCAGCAGCGTTCGACAAGGTGCTTGCCGCGGCCGAGCCTCTGATCGACCGGCTCTGGCAGAGCGAGACCGAGGGCGTCGACACCAGCACACCCGAGCGCCGAGCGGCGGTCCTCGCGAGCCTCGACGCGCGCGCTGGCGAGATCACCGACGTGACGCTCCAGCGCTTTTACCGCACCGAGCTGCGCGACCGATTCTACGCGCTGTTCCGCCGCCCCGAGCGGACCCCGTGGGTCAAGGGCGGCACCCCTGCCCGCCCGATGTCCCCGGGCGTCCTCCGCAACGCACGCCCCGACATGGGTGAGGCGATGGTCAGGCAGGTGCTGCTTGCCTGCTTGCTCCGCCCTGAGTTGATCGACGCCGGGTTCGAACGCCTCGCGGCGCTGACGATCGCCGATCCCGGCACCGCGAGGCTGCTCGCGGCGTTGCTCGACACCGCCACCGCCGATCCTGACGTCAGCCCCGCCGCGTTGCTAGTCCAGCTTGACGCCCGCGGGGTCGGAACAACCGCGGCAATGATCACCGCCCAGCACCGCCCGGGTATCGGCAACCTCGCCTTCATCCGCGCGGGCACGCCGACGGCCGAAGCGCGCGAGCAATTCGTCCATTTTCTTGATGCCTTGCTCGCATCAGCGCGCGTGGGGGATGACATCGCCGCATCCAATTCCCATTTCCGTCTTAGCTTGGCCGAAGCGGATTTCGATGCGGTGCGGCGCAACCACA
Source organism: uncultured Sphingomonadaceae bacterium (assembly GCA_964245955.1). GTDB lineage: Bacteria > Pseudomonadota > Alphaproteobacteria > Sphingomonadales > Sphingomonadaceae > Polymorphobacter_B. The sequence continues at coordinate 4,872 of CAXTPH010000182.1, forward strand.
ATGCGCGCGCCGAACTGTCCGACAAGGATCATGTGATTGGAATTGTCGCCGAGACCGAGTAAGCGGCTCCACCGCCCGCGCCCGAGTCGGCTGCGAAAAGCTTGATTGGACGTAGAGTAGCTATGGCAAAAACCAACGGGACCGGTAACGGAGACGATACGATCACCAAGCCCGAGGCCGACGGCGCGCCGCTGCTCGATCTCAACGAGGCCTCGATTAAGAAGCTGATCGCCCGCGCCAAGAAGCGTGGCTACATCACCTACGACGAACTCAATGATGCGCTGCCCCAGGTCTCGTCCGACCAGATCGAGGACGTGATGGCGGCGCTGTCGGAGATGGGGATCAACCTCATCGAGAACGACGAGCCCGCCGAAGAGGGGGCCGAGCCCGCGCGCGCCGCTGCCGACGACGACGACGAGGAGGAAGCGGCCGAGGGCGACCCCGCTGTCGCCGCTCCAGTCGCGGTCAAGGCTGCCCCGCTCGACCGCACCGACGATCCCGTCCGCATGTATTTGCGCGAGATGGGTGCAGTCGAACTGCTCAGCCGTGAGGGCGAAATCGCGATCGCCAAGCGGATCGAGGCCGGGCGTAACACGATGATCGCCGGCCTGTGCGAATCGCCGATGACCTTCACCGCGATGATCGACTGGTCCGACGCGCTCAACGAGGGGCGGATGCAGCTGCGCGAGATCCTCGATCTCGACGCGATGCTGGTCAAGCCGCCGG
>CAXTPH010000183.1:0-5579 GCA_964245955.1 uncultured Sphingomonadaceae bacterium
CCCATCTGTCGCGGCTGATGTTCGATGGCTCGCTGACCGAACTGACGCTGACCGAGAATGCGCAGCCGGCGATCATGGCGCTGTCGATCGCGGTGCTGCGCGTACTCGAGGCCGAGGGCGGCATCAGCGTCGCCGACAAGGCCGCATTCGTCGCCGGCCACAGCCTCGGCGAATATAGCGCGCTGTGCGCGGCGGGGTCGCTGACGCTTGCCGACACCGCGCGGCTGCTTCGGCTGCGCGGCCAGGCGATGCAGGCGGCGGTGCCGGTCGGGGTCGGGGCGATGGCGGTGCTGATCGGGCTCGACCTCGACGTGGTCGTCGAGGTCGCCGCCGAGGCCGGACAAGGCGAGGTCTGCGAGGTCGCGAACGACAATGCGCCGGGGCAGGTCGTCGTCTCGGGCCACGTCGACGCGGTCGCCCGTGCGATCAACCTCGCCAAGACGCGCGGCAGCCGCCACTCGGTCCTGCTGCCGGTGTCGGCCCCGTTCCACTGCGCGCTGATGGCGCCGGCGGCCGACGCAATGGCGGCGGCGCTCGCCGCTGTACGCCTTGCCGCGCCGTTCGTGCCGCTCGTGGCGAACGTCACCGCCGCGCCTGTCGCCGATCCCGATACGATCCGCGCGCTGCTGGTCGAGCAGGTGACCGGACGGGTGCGGTGGCGTGAAAGCACGCTCGCGATGACTGGTGCGGGCGTGACGAAGTTCGTCGAACTCGGGGCGAAGGTGCTCAGTCCGATGGTCAAGCGCATCACCCCCGACGCGACCGCCGAGGCGGCGATGGACATGGGTGGCATCGAGGCGGTGGCGAAGGGGCTTTAATATGTTCGACCTGACCGGGATGACCGCGCTGGTGACCGGCGCAAGCGGCGGCATCGGCTCGGCGATCGCCCGCGCGCTAGCGGCGCAGGGCGCACGGCTGGCGCTGTCGGGGACGCGGGTGGCGCCGCTCGAGGCGCTTGCGGCCGAACTGGCGGGCGCGGTGGTGGTACCGTGCGACCTCGGCGATGCCGCGGCGGTCGACGCGCTCGTGCCCGACGCGGTCAAAGCATTGGGATCGCTCGATATCCTCGTCAACAACGCCGGCGTCACGCGCGACAATCTCGCGATGCGGATGAGGGACGACGAGTGGGAGACGGTGATGCGGGTCAACGTCGAGGCCGCCTTCCGCCTTTGCCGCGCCGCGTGTCGCCCGATGATGAAGGCGCGCTTCGGCCGCATCGTCACGATCACGTCGGTCGTCGGTCATACCGGCAACCCCGGGCAGATGAACTATGCCGCGTCGAAGGGCGCGCTGACTGCGATGTCGAAGGCGCTGGCGCAGGAGGTCGCGAGCCGCGGCATCACCGTCAACTGCGTCGCCCCGGGCTTCATCGCCTCGCCGATGACCGAGGCGCTGAGCGAGGCACAGACCACCGCGCTGACCGCGCGCATCCCCGCCGGGCGGCTGGGCGAAGGCGCCGACGTCGCCGCCGCGGTGGCCTATCTGGCGTCGCGCGAGGCGGGTTACGTCACCGGCGCGACGCTCCACGTCAACGGTGGCATGGCGATGGTCTGACCGGCGGGCGGTAAGAGGGAAGTCTTGTCACCGCCGTTTCGCGCCGCTATCGCAACACCAAGGCTGAACGCCGCTTTAATCGAGAGGGTATCCCATGACCGACGTTGCCGACCGCGTTAAGAAGATCGTCGTCGAGCATCTGGGGGTCGAGACCGACAAGGTCACCGAGGACGCCAGCTTCATCGACGATCTCGGTGCCGACAGCCTCGACACCGTTGAACTCGTCATGGCGTTCGAGGAAGAGTTCGGCGTCGAGATCCCCGACGACGCGGCAGAGAAGATCCTGACCGTCAAGGATGCGATCGGCTTCATCGAGACGCATGCGAAAGCGTGAGGACGACTTGATTCGGCCGAGATCGGCCCGCGCGACGGCTCTCCGCTTCGGCGGCGGGCCGTTTTGCGTAGAGGCTCCGGCCATAGTGGGAGGAACACGATGCGTCGTGTCGTGATAACCGGGGTCGGCATGGTCACGCCGCTCGGCGCCAACGTCGAGACCGTCTGGGCGAACATCCTTGCGTCGAAGTCGGGCGCGGGGCCAATCACGCGTTTCGACGCGACCGACTACGCGTGCCGGATCGCGATGGAGATCAAGCACGGCGACGGCACCGGCGACACCTTCGACCAGACCAAGCGGATCGACCACAAGGTCCTGCGCCAGGTCGACCCGTTCATCATCTTCGGCATCGACGCCGCCGGCCAAGCGCTCGAGGACGCCGGCTTGACGGGCATGACCGAGGAAGAGCGCTTCCGCGCCGGCTGCATGATCGGCTCAGGGATCGGTGGCCTGCCGGGGATCGAGAAGGAATCGATCGTCCTTCATGAAAAGGGGCCGCGCCGCGTTTCGCCGCACTTCGTCCACGGGCGGCTGATCAACCTGATCTCGGGGCAGGTCAGCATCAAATACGGGCTGATGGGGCCGAACCACGCGGTCGTCACCGCCTGCTCGACTGGCGCGCATGCGATCGGTGACGCGGCGCGGCTGATTGCATTGGATGATGCCGACGTCATGCTCGCGGGCGGGGCCGAGGGGGCGATCTGCCCGCTCGGTATCGCCGGGTTCAGCCAGGCGAAGGCGCTGTCGACGCACTTCAACGACGAGCCGACCCGCGCGTCGCGCCCGTACGACAAGGACCGCGACGGCTTCGTCATGGGCGAGGGGGCCGGCATCGTCTGCCTTGAGGAATACGAACGCGCCAAGGCGCGCGGTGCGACGATCTACGCCGAGGTCATCGGCTACGGCCTGACAGGCGACGCCTATCATGTCACCGCGCCGCACCCCGAGGGGTCGGGGGCGTTCCGCTCGATGGAAATGGCGCTCAGGAAGGCGGGGCTCAACCCGTCGGACATCGACTATATCAACGCGCACGGCACCTCGACGCCGATGGGCGACGAGCTCGAACTCGGCGCGGTCCGACGCCTGTTCGGCAGCGCGATCGAGACGGTCAGCATGTCGTCGACCAAGTCGGCGATCGGTCACCTGCTCGGCGGCGCGGGGGCAGTCGAGAGCATCTTCTGCGCGCTGGCGATGCGCGACCAGATCGCCCCGCCGACACTCAACCTCGATAACCCGTCGGACGCGTGCGAGGGGGTCGACCTCGTGCCGCACGTCGCCAAGCCGCGCCGCATCCGCGCGGTGCTCAACAACAGCTTCGGCTTCGGCGGGACCAACGCGACGCTCGTCCTGCGGTCGGTGTGAGCGCGTGACTAGTCCCGGAACCCGCGCGGCACGGGCGTTCGTCGTCCTGCTCGTGGTCATCGGGCTGCCGCTGTTCATCTCGCCGTGGTGGACCTGGGGGCGGCACGGCACCGCGACGCACGACGTCGTCATTCCCGCCGGCACGACGCTCGCCGGCGCGTCGGAAAAGCTGTACGCGGCCGATGTCGTCAGCTCGGCCGGACAGTTTCGCCTGCTCGCGCGGCTGTTCGGCAAGGCCGCGCCGATCCGCGCCGGGGTCTACCGCTTCACCGACGGGCTCGGCTGGGGCGATTATCTCCGCCAGATGCAGCGCGGCGACGTCATCGCGCTGCGCGTGACGATCCCCGAGGGGATGCCGTCGGTGCTCGTCCGCGACCGGCTGGTGGCGAACCCGATGCTGACCGGGCCGGTCGATGTCCCCGCCGAGGGGTCGGTCCTGCCCGACACCTACGATTTCCAGGTCGGCTCGACTCGTGCGGCCGCGGTGAAGCACATGCAGGCGGCGATGACGACCGAGTTGGCGACGCTGTGGCCGGCGCGGACCCCGGCGACCGTCGTCAAGACGCCGGCCGAGGCGATCGTGCTCGCCTCGATCGTCGAGAAGGAAACCGGGCTGCCGGCCGAACGCCGGCTGGTTGCCGGCGTCTATTCGAACCGGTTGCGCGCCGGGATCAAGCTCGATGCCGACCCGACGGTGATCTACCCGATCACCCAGGGCAAGCCGCTCGGCCGCCGCATCCTCCGGTCCGAACTCGCGCGCGACACCGGCTACAATACCTATCTCAAGCCCGGCCTGCCGAAGGGGCCGATCGCCAACCCCGGGCGCGCGTCGATCGCCGCCGTGCTCGATCCGGCCCCGACCAAGGCGCTGTACTTCGTCGCCGACGGCAAGGGCGGCCACGTTTTCGCGACGACGCTCGCCGAGCAGAATGCGAACGTCGCCAAGTGGTTCGCGATCCGGCGCGCCCGCGGCGAGATGTGAAGAAGCCCGCGCGTCGCAAGCGGCGGCCGGCAAGTGCGTTCGCGCCGCCGCGAACGCGCGGGGCGACGATCGCCGGCGGTGCGGCCCGGGTCGCCGGCTTCGGCATCCTGCTCTATTTCGGCGGCTTCGTCTGGTTCGTCGCGACCCGCCCCGGGCCAGCCCCGATCGCCGAAGCGACCGATGCCGTCGTCGTCCTGACCGGCGGCCCGGGTCGGCTGGCGCGCGGGGCCGAGGTGCTCGCCGCGGACAGTGCCCAGCGGATGCTGGTCTCGGGGGTCGGCCTCGGGGTCAGCCGCGCCGCGCTCGCGGCATCGGTCGCGGCGCCGCCGAAGCGCTTCGCCCAGCGCGTCGACCTCGGCTACCAGGCGGTCGACACGCGGTCGAACGCGGTCGAGACGACGGCGTGGGTCGGCCGGCACGGCTATCGCTCGCTGCGGCTGGTGACCGCGTCGGAGCACATGCGCCGGGCGCGCCTCGAGCTCGCGCTCAACCTGCCGCCGACGGTCCGCATCGTCGAGGACGGCGTCCCCGGCGGCGGTCCCGGCGGCATCGCGCGCGAGTTCAACAAATATCTGCTCCGGCGGACCTCGCTCGCGCTGGGGGCGGCGTGATCGCCTTCCTCCGCTCGCTGGTTTTCGCCTTCGTCTTCTACCTCGGCTCGGTCCCGATCGTTCTGGCCGCGATGCTCGTCGGCCTGATCGCGCCGAACGCGGTGATCCCCGTCGCGCGCGCCTGGGCGGGGTGGTTCGCGCTGACGACGCGGTGGCTGCTCGGCATCCGCTGGCGCATCGTCGGCGCGGTGCCGAACCACGCTGCGCTCGTCGCGATCAAGCATCAGGCGGCGTACGAGACGATCCTGATTCTGTGGTTGTTCGATCGCCCGGCGGTGGTGCTCAAGGCCGAACTGCTCGGCATTCCGGTGTGGGGCAGCGCGGCGCGTGCGCATGGCGTCATCCCGGTCGACCGTGCCGGCTCGGCGACGGCGCTGCGGACAATGCTGAAGGCGGGCAACGCCGCCAAGGCCGCCGACCGCCCGGTGGTGATCTTCCCCGAAGGCACGCGCACCGCGGTCGGCGACGCCCCCGAGCTGAGGGCGGGTCTTGCTGGACTCTACCGCGCGCTCAAGCTCCCGCTGGTTCCCGTCGCCGTCGATTCGGCGCGGTGCTGGCCGAAGGGCTTCGTCAAGCATGCCGGGACGATCACCTTCGCCGTCGGCGAGCCGATCCCGCCCGGGCTCGACCGCGCCGAGGTCGAAGCGCGGGTCCATGGCGCGATCAACGCGTTGAACCGCCGATGAAACGGGTCCCGCTCTGGCTGACGATCGTTCCGCTCGCGCTCGGCGGCGCC
>CAXTPH010000184.1:0-5574 GCA_964245955.1 uncultured Sphingomonadaceae bacterium
CGCTGGCGTCGGCATTCGTCGCCTCGCGCGCGGCGAGGACGGTGTCGAACACCGGCAGGTCGAGGTGGGTCTGCCCGCCCTTCCCCGGCGCGACGCCGCCGACCATCTTGGTGCCATAGGCGATCGCTGCCTCGGAATGGAACGTGCCCTGCTTGCCGGTGAAGCCCTGGCAGATGACCTTGGTCGCGGCGTTGACGAGAATGCTCATTGGTTCAGGCCGCCTTCTTCACTTCGGCGACGATCTTCGCCGCCGCGTCGCCGAGATTGTCGCCGCTGATGATCGGCAGGCCGCTCTCGGCGAGTATCTTCTTGCCGAGTTCGACGTTGGTGCCTTCGAGCCGGACGACGAGCGGCACGCTCAAATTCACTTCCTTCGCCGCGGCGATGATGCCCTCGGCGATGATGTCGCAACGCATGATGCCGCCGAAGATGTTGACGAGGATGCCCTTCACGTTCGGGTCGGACAGGATGATCTTGAACGCCGCGGTGACCTTTTCCTTGGTCGCGCCGCCGCCGACGTCGAGGAAGTTTGCCGGCTCGGCGCCGTTCAACTTGATGATGTCCATCGTCGCCATCGCGAGGCCGGCGCCGTTGACCATGCAGCCGATCGTGCCGTCGAGCTTGATGTAGCTGAGGTCATAGTGCGACGCCTCGACCTCGGCGGGGTCCTCCTCGGTCAGATCGCGCAGTTCGGCGATATCGGGGTGGCGGTACATCGCATTGGTGTCGAAGCCGACCTTGGCGTCGAGCACGAGCAGCTTGCCGTCGGGCGTCACCGCGAGCGGGTTGATCTCGACCTGCGCCGCGTCGGTCGAGACAAACATGTCGTAGATCTGCGCGACGACCGTCTGGCACTGCTTGGCGAGGTCGCCGGTCAGGCCGAGCGCGAAGGCGACGCTGCGCCCGTGATGCGGCTGGATGCCCGCGGCGGGATCGATCATGAAGGTGTGGATGCGCTCGGGCGTGTGCTCGGCGACGTGCTCGATGTCCATGCCGCCCTCGGTCGAAGCGACGAGCGCGATTTCCGACGAGCCGCGGTCGACGAGCAGCGCGAGATACAGCTCGCGGGCGATGTCGACGCCATCGGTGACGTAGAGCCGGTTGACCTGCTTGCCGTGCTCGCCGGTCTGGATCGTGACGAGTGTGTTTTCGAACATGTCGTTCGCCGCGGCGCGGACCTCGTCGAGCGTCTTCGCCAGCCGGACGCCGCCCTTGGCGTCGGGGCCGAGTTCCTTGAACTTGCCCTTGCCGCGCCCGCCGGCGTGGATCTGCGCCTTGACGACGTACAGCGGCCCGGGAAGCTTGCCCGCCGCCGCGACCGCCTCGTCAACCGACATCGCCGCATAGCCTGCCGGCACCGCGACGCCGAACTTGGCGAGGAGTTCCTTCGCCTGATATTCGTGGATGTTCATGGCGGGGCGCCTCCCAAGTCTTCGCGGATGCAATATGCGCAGCCTATGGAATGGACTGGGGCCGATCGCAAGGCTGCGGACCTAATCCGGGATTTTCGCTATCGCGCCCACGCCCAAACTTTGAACCAAGTTGCGATCGATCGGCTATAGCGGAGGGCGATCGGGAGCGCGGCACATGGGGCATCCAGGCGGAAATAATCTGATCCACGCCGCGGTGGGAGCCAACGCCCCCAATCACCACAACGATGTCGCGACAATCCAACATTTGCTCAACCGCACCGGCTTGGTCCGGCCGGTTCTCATGGAAGATGGTATCGCTGGACGACTGACGATCGGCCACATCCGCCAATACCAGCAGACCGAGCTCAAATTCGCTCAGCCTGACGGACGGGTCGACCCCGGCGGCGCGACATTGCGCGGGTTGCTGCGCCGCGCCGCTACCGGCGGCAGCCACGCACAACAAGGCTCTGCCGCGCCGCCGCATCGACAGGCGCGCACTGAAGCAGCGGTGCGTGCCGAGCATCACTCAGCGATTTCTTCTGCGGGAGCCGGGCAACGGATCGGCAACCCTGCGGCAGCGGCGGGAAAATTAACCCCGCAGGATTTCGCCGATGCGGCGACCCGCCTTGGTGCCGGTATCGAACCTGCCTTGGTGCATGCGATCGCCGACGTCGAGTCAGGTGGAAAATCGGGATTTTGGGCGAGCGGCCTGCCGATCATCGCGTACGAGGGTCACATCTTCCGCAAGTATAGCCATCGGGCTTATGATCAGTCGCACCCGCTGCTGTCCTATCCATATCGGGTCAAGGCAGGTCCGGAATGGCGCCAGCACAATAAGGACCAGGATACAGCCTGGGCTACGCTCAAATCCGCCGCCGAACTAGACCACGACGCCGCGCTCATGGCGTGCTCGTGGGGCATGTTCCAGGTCATGGGCTTCAACTACGCGACGTGTGGCTACAAGTCGGTCGACGCGTTCGTCGATGCGATGAAAGCGGGCGAGAAGGGACAGCTCGATGCTTTCGTCGGTTTCTGCCGCAGTCAAAGCGGAATGATCGCCGCGATGGCCCGCAAGGACTTCGCCGCCATCGCCAGTTCATACAATGGAGCCGATTACGGCGATTATGATCGTCGGATCGAGCGCGCCTACAATAAATACAAGGCCTGAAGACGATGAAGCATAATCTAAAATTCGCGCTCGCCCTGACGATGGCGGCCGCAGTCGTCAGCCCGGCCGCGGCAGTGGCCGTCTCGGGTCGCTTCGAGCAATTGGACTTGGCCATCGGCGAGGACGGCCGTCTGCTGGGCAGCTACCGCGAAGTCCAGGGCGAGGGTGTGACCAAGACGTGCGCATTCACGCTCTCGGGTTCGGTCGATGCGACTGGGCACGGCAAGATCAGCGCATCGGCCGAGACTGGTCCGGCACAGAGCGGGACGATCTTCGCGCGCGCCGACGCGGTCGTGATCGCGCTGCCCAACGGCCGCGATTTTCCTGGCTGCGGATCGGTTCTGATGCCTGAAATCGCCAAGGGGCTCGAGCTCACGAAGACTGGCAGCGCGGCGTGGACGTCGCTCGTGAGAATTGCAGCGGACCGGGCCCGCCTTCACACCGCGCCAGCCAGCGCAACCACGCATGGCTATATGGTGCGGGGTAATATCGCCGGTGTGACGGGAAGTTCGGGCGACTGGCTGGCAGTCGAATTCCGGGGTGACAGCGGACGATCGAGCAAGGGGTGGATTGCGCGCAGCGAAACGGCGCCGTTGCGGACCAGCGACCGCCGATAAGATCTCTTCGGCGGTTCGCTGTCATCCCGGAAGCCTCTACGCCAGCGACCCGTCGATCGCCCGGCACGCCGTCAGCAGTTCCTTCACCGCCTCGACCGACACCGCGAAGTTCGCCTTCGCCTCCTTGTTGAGCGCGATCTCGACGATCTTCTCGACCCCGCCCGCGCCGATCACGCACGGCACGCCGACATAAAGGTCGTTGACGCCGTACTGCCCGGTCAGGTTCACCGCGCACGGAATGACGCGCTTCTGGTCGTACAGATACGCCTCGGCCATCGCGATGCCGCTCGTGGCCGGGGCATAATAGGCGCTTCCGGTCTTGAGCAGGCCGACGATCTCGCCGCCGCCGGCGCGGGTGCGGGCGACGATCGCGTCGATCCGCTCCTTGGTCGACCAGCCCATATCGATCAGCGCCGGAATCGGGATGCCGGCGACGGTCGAATATTCGATCACCGGGACCATCGTGTCGCCGTGGCCGCCGAGCACGAACGCGGTGACGTCCTTGACGCTGACCTTGAACTCGTCGGCGAGGAAGTGGCGGAAGCGGCTCGAATCGAGCACGCCGGCCATGCCGACGACCATGTGATGCGGCAGCTTGGAGAACTCGCGCAGCGCCCAGACCATCGCGTCGAGCGGGTTGGTGATGCAGATGACGAACGCGCCCGGCGCGTTGGCGGCGATCCCCTCGCCGACCGCCTTCATCACCTTGAGGTTGATGCCGAGCAGGTCGTCGCGGCTCATCCCCGGCTTGCGGGCGATGCCGGCGGTGACGATGATGACGTCGGCCCCGGCAATGTCGGCATAGTCGTTGGTGCCCTTGAGCACCGCATCGAAGCCCTCTACGGGGCCACACTGCGCGAGGTCGAGCGCCTTGCCCTGCGGCACGCCCTCGACGACGTCGAACAGGACGACGTCGCCCAGCCCCTTGGCGGCGGCGAGATGCGCGAGCGTCCCGCCGATATTGCCGGCGCCGATGAGGGCGATCTTGTTGCGGGCCATGAAGGGTTCCTCTTGAGCGGAGCGCGGGCGCGGCCCGCTGGAGACGGCGTCGGCTTAGTCGCTCGCCCCGCCGCTCGCAACCGCCGACGTTTCGCGCTCCCACACCATCGTCGCGACCATCGCCGCCATGTCGCCGCTCCCGGCCTGCGGGGTCTTGAGCTCGAGGCGGTCGCCGGTGACGACGTAGTTCCGCTCCTGATCGGTGCCGACCCACGGCGCGATCGAGGCGACATCGACGGCGGTGACGATCAGGCCGGCTTCTGGCAAGCGGTAATGCCCTGAATAGGCGACGATCGGAGCGGGGCCGGTGGTCCCGGCGCCCGCCGGGTCCGGCGTGATCAGCGCCGACATGCGCCCGTCGGCGAGGATGATCAGCACCCCCGCCGGGGTAGCCCCGAACGGGTCGGAGCGCCCGCCGGTGCGGCGGTCCTCGACCTGGTGCGACTTGAGCAGCCAGGTTCCAATAAGCGCCTCGTCCATCGTTGCCTCCTTCGCAAAAGGGTCACGCCTCGATACCATGGCCTTGCGCCAAATACTCGACCGACTGCATCTCGAGCAACCGCGACACCGTCCGCTCGAACTCGAAAGCACCGTCGCCCGCCGGGTACAGGCGCTGCGGCGGGGCGTCGGCGGCGACGAGCAGCTTGACCCGGTGCTCGTACAATTCGTCGATCAGCGTGACGAAGCGCGCCGCCTCGTTGCGGCTCTCGGGCCCCATTACCGGCACGCCGACGAGGATGACGGTGTGGAACCGCCGCGCGACCGCGAGATAATCCGCCGCCCCGAGCGCCGCGCGGCACAGCCGGGTGAACGAGAACACCGCGACGCCCTTGATCGCCTTGGGCACGAACAGGCTCCGACCGCCCGGGACCGCGATCGTCTCCGACGGCACCCGCACCCGGTCCTCGACCGGGAAGTCGGTCAGGCGGAAGAAGGCGTCGCTCAGCGCGGCGCTCGCGGCGGGACCGTTCGGGACGTAATAGGTCGGCGCGCCGCCGAGCCGGTCGAGGCGATAGTCGACCGGGCCGTTCAGCGGGACGATATCGAGCTTGCTTTCGAGCAGCGCGATGAACGGCAGGAATAGCTGACGGTTGAGCCCGTCCTTGTACAGATCGCGCGGCGGCCGGTTCGACGTCGCGACGATCGTCGTACCCGCATCGAACAGCGCGGTAAACAGTCGCGACAGGATCGCCGCGTCGGCGACGTCCCGGACCTGCATCTCGTCGAAGCACAGCAATTTCGCACTGGCCGCGACCGCCGCCGCGACGACCGGGATCGGGTCGGCGCCCGACACCTGCCGGTGCGCGTGGATCGCGGCGTGGGTTTCGAGCATGAATTCGTGGAAGTGGACCCGCCGCCGCGGCTCGACCGTCGCATG
>CAXTPH010000185.1:0-5450 GCA_964245955.1 uncultured Sphingomonadaceae bacterium
GGTGCTTGCGCCGCCCGAACTCCACCACGCAATCGCCGCCAAGGATACGGCATCCATCGCCCGCGCCAACGGCGTCGGCCCGAAGCTCGCCGCGCGGATCGTCAACGAGCTCAAGGACAAGGCGGGGAACATCGCGCTGTCTCCGGGCATCGCCGCGCCGCCCGCCAAAGCCGGCGCTGCAGTTGCCGACGCCCTCTCCGCCCTCGCCAACCTCGGCTTCCGCCCGATGGATGCCAGCCGCGCGGTCGCCGATGCCGTCGCGGAAGTCGGCGACGGCGCGGCGGTCGGGGAACTGGTGAGGGTGGCACTGCGGAAGAGCGCGCGGTGAGGACTGCTTCCATATACAGTCGTGCATGTAGACTCTGGGTTCCCGGCGGGCTGTTATTCTTGTCTTGTTTCGTGACAATACCCTTGGTCCGCGACCGGGACTTACCGCCCAATTTGAACATTTTTCCGGCCGCGACCGCGATGTTCGGCATGATGTTGATGATAGCAACGAAAATGATTTTCAAATGTCCGACGTGCGGCAAGCCGCTCACGGAGACCGATCACGGCTTTGGCACCAAGGCGATGCCGGATCGCACCTGCTCAAAATGCGGCGAAATGCTTGATAACCAGTTATGACCCCCGTCCCCCTCACCCCGCTCCGCCGTCCGGAAGACATCGACGCGGCGCTGCGGCCGCAAACCCTCGACGATTTCGTCGGCCAGGCGGCGGCGCGGGAGAACCTGCGCGTGTTCATCGCCGCCGCGCGCGGGCGGGGGGAGGCGCTCGACCATGTGCTGTTCCACGGGCCGCCGGGGCTCGGCAAGACGACGCTCGCGCAGATCGTCGCGCGCGAGCTAGGGGTCGGGTTTCGCGCGACCAGCGGCCCGGTGATCGCCAAGGCGGGCGATCTTGCCGCGCTGCTGACCAACCTCGAAGCGAACGACGTGCTGTTCATCGACGAGATTCACCGCCTGTCGCCGGCGGTCGAGGAGATCCTCTACCCGGCGATGGAGGACCGCGCGCTCGACCTGATGATCGGCGAAGGGCCGAGCGCGCGCAGTGTCAGGATCGACCTCCCGCCGTTCACGCTCGTCGGTGCGACCACGCGCGCTGGCTTAGTGACGACGCCGCTCCGCGACCGGTTCGGCATTCCGCTGCGGCTGCAATTCTACACGGTGGCCGAACTCGAAAGCGTCGTGACCCGCGCTGGGCGGCTGCTGGCGATGGACCTGACCCCCGAGGGTGCGCGCGAGGTCGCCGGGCGGTCGCGCGGGACGCCTCGAATCGCCGGGCGGCTGCTGCGCCGGGTGCGCGATTTCGCCGATGGAAAGACCGTCGACCGCGCCGCCGCCGACCGCGCGCTCAACCGGCTCGAAGTCGACGCGCTCGGGCTTGACGCGATGGACCGGCGCTATCTGATGATGATCGCCGATATCTATCGTGGTGGCCCGGTCGGGGTCGAGACGCTCGCCGCCGGCCTGTCCGAGCCGCGCGACACCGTCGAAGAGGTCGTCGAGCCGTATCTGATCCAGACCGGACTCGTCGCCCGCACCGCGCGCGGGCGAATGCTCAACCCGGCGGCGTGGAAGCACCTCGGCGTCAAACCGCCGGCGACGGCCACGCAGCTGCCGTTGCTCGACGACGAATAGATCAGCCGGGCGGCAGGCGGGTCAGTCCGGTCTCGATCGCCTCGCCGTCGCCGTGCGCCCTATCCTCGCCGTCGTCTTCGGCATCGATCAGCGGTGGCGCGTCGGGATCGGCGCCGGTGGCGAGCGCATCGCGCTTGAGCTCTTCCGACGATACGGGCGGCTGGCTAGGGTCGATCTCGGGCATGATGCATCCTCCGCCGCGACAACGCGGGGCAGGCGCGCCGGCTCCGTCGTCACACGGAATTCACGAAGGTCAGATGCCTGCGTACCACTCGTAGCCGCGGTCTTCCCAGTAACCGCCCTTGCCGAGCTCCATGCGTGCGAAGCTGTCGACCGCCTCGATCCGCATGACGTATTTCGCCTGCTTGTAGCCGAGCTGGCGCTCAATCCGCATCCGGCACGGCGCGCCGTGGGCGACGGTCAGCGGCTGCCCCAACATCGAATGCGCGATGATCGTCTGCGGATGGAAGGCATCGACGAGGTCGACGCTCTCGTAATAGCGACCCGTCGACTGCGCGCCGCCCTTCGAGATTTCACCGCCGTAATTGTCGGCGCAGTGGAAGACGATATACTTAGCGCTCGGCAACAGCCCGGCGGCCTTGAGCAGCGGGCCGAGCTGCGGCCCGGTCCATTGGCCGATCGCGCTCCAGCCCTCGACGCAGTCATGGCGGGTGATCTGCGTCCGCGCCGGCAGCGCGCGCAGGTCGGCGAGCGACAGCGCCATCGGCCGCTGGACGAGGCCGTCGATCCTGAGCTTCCAGTTGGCGAACCCCTCGTCGACGTGGCGGCGGTAGTCGTCGTCCTTCGGATTGGTCGAGCCGTTCGCCTTGAACACCGGCGAGATGTCGGCGGTAGTGAACTCGGGCGCGAGCGCGCTGCGCCCGATCAGCCGCTGCCAGCCGTAGGTCGCGCCTTCGGCCTTGGCGATGAAGTTGTTGGCACCCATCGAGTTCGATAGCTTGTCGCAACCCGCGAGCAGCAAACCGCTGGCCCCGGCACCGACGCCGATCAGCGCGCGTCGCGTGAGCATCGTCATCGCCGGCGCTCCTTGCCCGTATCATACCAGCCGGTGAGCATCGACCGCAGCTGATTGATCGGCCCGGCGAGGATGACCATCGCGACGTGGATCACGATGAACGCGACGGTCAGGTTGGTGACGATGAAGTGGATCGACCGTGCCGACGCGCGCCCGCCGAACAGCCCGGGCAGGAAGCCGCCGGCGGCGGCGTTGAACCCTGGCGACATCGATAGGCCGGTCAGCACCATCAGCGGCAGCAGGACGAACACCGTCCCGCCGTAGGCGATCTTCTGGAGGATGTGATAGCGCTTGTCGTCGTCGCCGCGCGGAAACTGCAGCTTCGCGTGCTGGACGATGTCGTGCCACAGGTTGGCCGGCGACAGCTCCTTGAGCCGCGGCCAGACGTCATCCTGCAGGTGACGCGTGACCAGCCCGTAGATCAGGTAGGTCAGGCCGTTGAGGATAAAAGCCCAAGCGAAGAAGAAGTGCCAGCGCCGCGCAGTGGCGAGGTCGCGGTTGGTCGGAAACGTCGACCATTCGGGGAAACCCTGCGCGACCGGCTGGCCGTCGGCGCCCTTGCTCAGGCCGAGGACGCCCGTCGTCTCGACCGTGACGGGGCCGACGCGCGTCATGCCAATCGGCGTGCCGTCGGCACGGTCGGTCGCGCCGATCTCGAGCCAGCGCCGTCCGTCGTCGGCATTCGCGCCATACTGGCCCCAGTACAGCGCCGGATGCGCGTTGAAGATGTTGAGCCCGCTCGTCAGTAGAAAACCGATGCACAGGACGTTGATCCAGTGGCAGACGCGGGTGACGATGCGGTGCCGATAATACACCTGCCCCGGCGGGGCGGCGGTGTCGGCGATCGCTGGGTTCGGGGGAGTATCGGCAACGGAAGCCATGAACGATCCTCGGACGGTATCGGGGACGCAATGAGTGTCGTCGGCGGCGTGCCTTTTGTAAAGCACGCCGCCGACGAAGAGGGGGTTACTTCGGCGTCGACGACTTCATCGCGTCGGGGGCCATCGCGTCGTGCTTGGCCATCATCGCGTCGTGCTTCTTCTGCTGAGCCTTGGTCATTTTCTTGCCCGAGGCCATGTGGTCGGTCGCCATCGCGTCATGGGGCGCCATCTTGTCGGTCGCCATCGCGTCCTTGGTGGCCATCGGATCCTTCGACTTCATCGCATCCTGCGCGCTCGCGCCGGTGGCTCCGATCGTCGCCACGGCGGCGGCGAGCATCATGGTCCTGAACAAGGTCATCGGTTCTCTCTCTCGGTTTGGCCGCCCGCCTTATGGCGACCGGCGGGGGGTAAAGGATCAGCCGCGGACCGCGGCTAGAATCGGGCCGCCGCTGGCCTGGACGAGGACCGCGGTCGAGAGGCCGGCAGGTGTCGCCGGCAGGGTCAGTTTCGCGGGCGCCCCGCTCCACTTGCCGAGCTTGACCAGCTGGCGGACGACGTTGCGATGGCCGATCGTGCGACCGCTATTCTCGCCGGCGCGAACCGCGACCGCGATCGTTCGCGGGTCGTAGCGAACGAGCCAGACGTCGGCGCCGCCGGCGGGGGCGGTGCCCGCGCCAACTTCGACCGACCCGCCTGCGAGCGTCAGGCCGGGACCGGTACGCGGACGGACAGCCCTGAGCGCGTCCTCGATCTGGCCGTGTTGCGCGCCGACGACGTCGGTCCGTCCGTCGACGATGACCTGCGGCGTCCACACCTGATCGTGATTGAGGCCGCGGGCATAATCCCACTGCCGCGCGGTCTGCTGGGCGCTGGCAAAGGTGTCCTTCCAGCCGAGCTGGTCCCAGTACGTTACCGCGAAGGTCAGCGTCAGCAGATCGGGCCGGTCGGCGAGCGCATTCAAATTCTTGATCGCCGGCGGACACGACGAACAGCCCTGCGACTGATAGAGTTCGACGACGGTCGGATGCGCGGCATCGGGGGTCTGCGCGGCAAGCGGTGCGGCGAGCAGGGCGGCGGCAAGCAGGGCGGAACGGAGCATCGGTCGGTCCTCGTGACGGTCTCACGAGGAAGTTCGGCGGTATCCGCGACGAGGTTACACTTCACCCGTCGCGGATCGTCAGGCTACGCGATGAAGGCGAGCAGGTCGGCGTTGAGCCGGTCCTTCGCGGTCATGTGCAGGCCGTGCGGCTCGTCGTCATATTCGATCAGCTTCGACCCCGCGATCATGCGCGCAGCGACCCGACCCGACGCATCGATCGGCACGGTCTCGTCGGCGGTGCCGTGGATGACCAGCGTCGGCATCGTGAACGCCGCCATGTCGGCGCGGAAGTCGGTCATCGCGAACGCCTTGGCGCATTCGATCGTCGCCCGCGGAGAGGCGAGCATCGCGATCTGCTGGGTCCACTGCAGATGCTCGGCCGAGACGCGCTTGCGCAGCAGCGAGTTGCCGTAAAATTGAGGGCCGAAGCTGCCGAAGAAGGCGGCGCGGTCCTTCTTGATCCCGTCGAGCATGCCGTCGAACACCGACTGGTCGACCCCGGTCGGGTTGTCGTCGGTCTTGAGTAGATACGGCGTCACCGCGCTGACCAGCGCTGCCTTGGCGACCTTCGCCCCGCCGTGGCGGCCAAGGTAGCGCGCGACTTCGCCGCCGCCCATCGAGAAGCCGACCAGCGTCACGTCGCTCAGCTCGAGGTGGTCGATCAGCCCGGCGAGGTCGTCGCTCATCGTGTCGTAATCGTACCCCGACCACGGCTGGCTCGACCGGCCGAAGCCGCGGCGGTCATAGGCGATGACACGGTTACCCTTCTCGGCGAGCGCCAGCGCCTGCGACGACCA
>CAXTPH010000186.1:0-5413 GCA_964245955.1 uncultured Sphingomonadaceae bacterium
TCCGGCCCAGGCGATCGACAAGGCGACGCAGTGGCGCGCCGCGGGCGGCGGCGTGCCGGCCCGCCACTGCCTCGCGCTGGCGCAGGGCAAGCAGGGCGATTTCGCCGGCGCCGCGACGACGCTCGTCGCCGCGGCGCAGGCGGCCGAGGCCGAGGGTGACGCCCACGCCGCCGACCTGTGGGGCCAGGCGGGCAACGCCGCGCAGCTGGCGAAGCAGCCGAGCGCGGCGATCGCCGACTTCGGTGCCGGCATCGCCGTCGCGGGGTCGGAGCCGGTGCGGCTCGCGGCGCTGCTGACCGACCGCGCGAGCGCGCTCGCCGACAGCAACCGGACGACCGAGGCGAAAGCCGATCTAGCGCGGGCGACCGTGCTCGATCCGTCGGCGGTCGGCGGCTGGCTGCTGCTGGCGACGCTCGAGCGGCGGCTGAAGGACCTGCCCGCCGCCGAGCGCGCGATCCTCGAGGCGGCGAAGCGCGAGCCGAACGACCCCGATGTCGCGCTCGAGGCGGGCAACATCGCCGGCGCGCAGGGTCGGCTCGACCTCGCCCGGATCGAATGGAAAAAGGTTGTCGACGGCGCCCCGGGGTCGGACGCGGCGGCGGCGGCGGCGAAGTCGTTGGCGCTCAATCCGGGCTGACCTATATTGGTGGTCTGACACGGGAGCCGCGCGCCATGAAATACCTGCACACGATGGTCCGGGTGACCGATATCGACGCCAGCCTCGGCTTCTACAAATTGCTCGGCCTCGAGGAGGTCCGGCGGATCGACAACGACAAGGGACGGTTCACCCTCGTCTTCCTCGCCGCCCCCGGCGACACCGCCGCGCAGGTCGAGCTGACGCATAATTGGGACCCCGAGGACTATGGCGGCGGGCGCAATTTCGGGCACCTCGCCTATGCGGTCGACGATATCTATGCGACCTGCCAGCGGCTGCACGACGGCGGCGTGACGATCAACCGCCCGCCGCGCGACGGGCACATGGCGTTCGTCCGCTCACCCGACGGCATCTCGGTCGAACTCCTCCAGGCGGGGGGGCGCAAGGAGCCGGCCGAGCCGTGGGCATCGATGCCGAACACCGGCGTCTGGTAGTGGAGATCGTCCAGATCCCGGTGCTGAGCGACAATTACGTCTATCTCGCGCACGACGGCGACGAGACCGCGGTGATCGACCCCGCGGTCGCCGAGCCGGTCCTCGCAGCGGCGGCAGCGCGCGGCTGGACGATCACCCAGATCATCAACACCCACTGGCACCCCGACCATGTCGGCGGCAACGCCGCGATCAAGGCGGCGACGGGGTGCCGGATCACCGGGCCGGCGGGCGAAGCCGCCAAGATCCCGGGGATCGACCGCGCGGTCGCCGACGGCGACGCGGTGCAGGTCGGTGGTGCGAGCGGGCGCGTGATCGACGTCCCCGGGCACACCGCCGGGCATAATGCCTATTATTTCGCGGATGCCGACGTGCTGTTCTGCGGCGATACGCTGTTCGCGCTCGGTTGCGGGCGGCTGTTCGAGGGCACGCCGGCGCAGATGACCGACAGCCTCGCCAGGCTGATGACGCTGCCCGACGCGACGCAGGTCTATTGCGCGCACGAATATACCCAGTCGAACGCGCGCTTCGCCGTCACCGCCGAGCCCGCCAACGCCGCGCTCGCCGAGCGGGTCGTCGCGATCGATGCGCTGCGGGCAGCGGGCAAGCCGACCGTGCCGTCGACGATCGGGATCGAACGCGCGACCAACCCGTTCACCCGGGCACGATCGGTCGCCGAATTCGCCGCCCGCCGTGCGGCGAAGGATGCGTTTCGATAGGCCGTTCAAGGAGTGATGCGATGCGTTGGCTGATCCTGCCCCTGCTGCTTGCCGCCGTTCCCGCCACCGCGCGGGTCGATACCGAACGGATGCTCGCGGGCCACGCCACCGGCCCCGCCGTCAGTTGCATTCGCCCGCGCGACATCGTCGGCCAGACGCTGGTCAACCAGAGCGTGATCGTCTTCGAGATGCGCGGGCACAAATTCTACCGCAACGACATCGCCCCGGCGTGCGCCGCGCTTAAACCCGACCGCTCGATCGTCACGCACGAGGTCGCGATCGGCATCTGCCAGAACGAGATCTTCGACGTGTTCGATCCGACGAGCCGCATCGGCTACGGTAGCTGCTCGTTCGGCCCGTTCACCCCGTACGAGCTCCCCCCGAAGAAATAATCGGCGACTGCCCATTGTATCGAAGACACATTTAGATATATCGGTGATATCGATAGATCAAAATGGAGTTTCGATACGATGTTTACCCGTAATCATGGCCATGATGGCCGCCACAGTTTTGGAGAGAGAATGATGCATTTCAGGGGAATGGGCCGCCATGGCCATGGTGGTCCGGGGCGCGGCGGCGGCCAGGGCCGGATGTTCCAGCACGGCGACCTCCGCCTGCTGATCCTCGCGCTGATCGCCGAGGCCCCGCGCCACGGCTATGAGATCATCCGCGAGATCGAAAGCCGCCTCGGCGGGGCGTATGCGCCGTCGCCGGGCGTAGTCTACCCGACGCTGACGATGCTCGAGGAGACCGGCTTCGCCACGTCGGCGACGACCGAGGGCAGCAAGCGCCAGTACACGATCACCGACGCCGGGACCGCGCACCTCGCCGAGAACCAGGCGGCGGTCGACGCGATCTTCGCCAAGATCGAGGATGCGGGTAGCGGCCCCAACTTCGGCCCGCGGCTGATGCGGGCGAAGGCCAACCTGCAGTTCGCGCTGCGGCTGCGGCTCGGCCGCGGAAGCATCGACGACGCGGCGGCGACGCGCATCGCGGCGATCCTCGACGCCGCCGCCGCCGAAATCGAACGGAGCTGACGCGCGTGGACCGCGTCGCCAGGGTCGTCGACCACCTCAGGCGCTTCGCCTTCCGCGAGGAGTTGGCGGTCGACTGGGTGCGGTGACGGGACGATGACGCGGGCGTCCGCGTCAGCGGTACAAGCGTTCCAGCCGCTCGCCGTACATCGCGCCGATGACATGCCGCCGGATCTTGAGCGATGGCGTCATCTGCGCGTTGTCGACACTGAACGGCGCGTCGGCGACGATGATGCGGCGGACCTTCTCGACCGCGGCGACCCGCGCGTTGACCCGGTCGACCGCCGCCATCAGCGCGCGGGCGAATTCGGGTTCGTGCGTCAGCCTGGCGACATCGCACGGCATCCCCTTGTCGCGCGCCCAGCCGAGCGCCCATTCGGGGTCGGGCACGACGACGCCGACGAGGTACGGGCGGCGGTCGCCGTGGACCATCGCCTGGAGGATTTCGGGCTGGAGCGTCAGCATCCCCTCGACCCGCGCCGGCGAGACATTCTCGCCCTTGTCGTTGACGAGGATGTCCTTCTTGCGATCGGTGATGACGAGGTGGCCATCGGCATCGATCCGGCCGATGTCACCGGTCAGCAGCCAGCCGTCCTGGAGCGCGCGGTGGCTCTCGACATCGTTCATCCAATAGCCGTCCATCACCAGCTCGCCGCGGACGAGGATTTCGCCGTCGGCAGCGATCCGTAGCTCGACGCCGGCGAGCGGTGGCCCGACGGTGTCCATCTTGATCCGCGCGCGCGGCCGGTTGCACGCGATCAGCGGCCCCGCCTCGGTCTGGCCGTAGCCCTGGCACAATGTCACGCCGAGCGAGGCGAAGAACAACCCGACGTCGGGGTTGAGCGGCGCGCCGCCCGACACCAGCGTCTTCAGCCGTCCGCCGAAGCGCGCCTGCACCCGCTTGCGGATCGTCGCGTCGAGCAGCGCGTCGAGCGGGCGGTCGAGCAGCGGCAGCGTGCCGCCGCGGTCGTAGCGCTTCCGCCCGAGCCGCAGCGCGTTGTTGAGCAGCATGATCGCAGTCCCGCCCTGCTTCTCGATCTGCTTGCAGATGCGCGCGCGCAGGACCTCGAACAGCCGCGGCACGACGACCATGATCGTCGGGCGGACCTCCTCCATGTTCGCCGCGAGCTTCTCGAGCCCTTCGGCATAATGGATCGACGCGCCGAGGCCGATCGCGACGAACTGGCCGCAGGTGTGCTCATAGGCATGGCTGAGCGGGAGGAACGACAGGAACGAGTCGCGCGCGCCGTCGGTCGGCAGCGCGAAGTCGGTCTCGATGATGCTGCTCGCGGCGGCGATGTTCTGCAGGATCGCGCCGTGGTGCTGCTTGACCCCGCGTGGCACGCCGCCGGTGCCGCTGGTATAGATCAGGCAGGCGAGGTCGGGGCGCCCGGCAGTGATCCGTGCCCGCGTCGCGGCGATGTCGGCGACCTGCCCGTCGATCATCGTCGCCCAGTCGTGGCACGCGGTGCCCGATTCCTGCCCGCTGCGCAGCGGCTCGATGCCGATCACCATGCGGCACGCATCGGCGCGGAACACCGCCGGCAGCAGCGTCGCGGCGAGCTTCGCGGTCGAGACGATCGCCGCGACCGCGCCGCTGTTGTCGAGGATGTGGAGGTGGTCGGCCTCGGTATTGGTGACATAGGTCGGCACGGTGATCGCGCCCGCCGCCATGATCGCATGGTCGGCGATCAGCCATTCGGGCCGGTTTTCGCTGACCAGCACGATCCGGTCGCCGCGCCTGACCCCGAGCGCGGTGAGTGCCGCCGCCATCCGCGAAATGCGTGCCGCGGTCTCGCGCCACGAAATCGAGTGCCACGCGCCCCCGGCCTTGTGCCACAGGAACGGATCATCGCCGTAAAGGTCGGCCTGGTCGAAGAAATAGAGGACAAGGTTGGTCGCGGCGTCGGCGCGCGCGGCGAACGAGGTCATCGGCACTGCCTCCGCCAAATAGCCGTCATCCCCGTGCAGGCGCGGACCGATATTCCAGAGCGGTATGAACGAAGGGCGGCCGTTGCCGAAGTCCGCCCCACGACGACCCCTGGAATATGGGTCCCCGCCTGCGCGGGGATGACGACGTGATGTGCAATGCGGCTCACAACCCCAGCGCGACGCCTTCGCTGCGCGGGTCGGCCCCGCCGCGCCAGCCGCCCTTGATCCGTTCGATCCCGTTCGCCTTGAGCGGCAGCGGGAACTGGACGGTCTTGTGCCCCATCGCCTGTAATGCCGGTTCGATCGCGGCGAGGCTCGTGCCCTTCTCGATCACCAAGGTGTCGTCGTTGGTGTAGAGCAGCGGCAGCGCGATCGCCTCCTGGATGCTCAGATGCCAGTCGAGGACGCCGACGATCGCCTTCGCCACCTGCGCCGGGATCGTCTGCCCGCCCGCCGCGCCGACGACGAGGACGACCTTGCCCGACCGGTCGTAGACGATCGACGGGGCCATCGACGAGCGCGGGCGCTTGCCGCCTTGCACGCGGTTGGCGACCTTGTCGCCGGCAACCTCGGGGGTGAAGTCGAAGTCGGTCAACTCGTTGTTGAGGACGAAGCCGCTGGCGACGAGCGATGAGCCGAACG
>CAXTPH010000187.1:0-5397 GCA_964245955.1 uncultured Sphingomonadaceae bacterium
AGGTCGACCACGCCTTTGATGAACCGCGGCGGGAAGACCCGCACGCAGCCGAAGTCGAGCAGGTTAATGCCGTGGCCGCCATCGGCGTCCGCGCGGACCGCATAATTGCCGAGGTGCGGGTCGCCGTGGATCACGCCGTACTGATGGAGCGGCCAATACCACGCGCGGAACAGCGTCTCGGCGATCTGGTTGCGGACCTCGAGCGGCGCGGCGGTGAAGCCGAGCAGCGGCTTGCCCTCTAGCCAGGTCATCGTCAGCAGGCGCTTGGTCGACAGGTCGGGCAGCACTTCAGGAAGATGCACCGCCGGCTGGCCGGCCAGCATGTCGCGGTACAGCGTCAGATGCTTGGCTTCACGCTCGTAATCGAGCTCCTCGCGCAGCCGGTCGGCGAGCTCGGCGCGAATCTGTCCGGTGTCGATCGACTTGTCGAACTGGCGGTAGATGCCGAACAGCACGTCGAGCTGGCCGAGGTCGGCTTCGACCGCGCTCGCCATGTCGGGATATTGCAGCTTGGCGGCGAGCGCGCGCCCGTCGTGACCGACCGCGCGGTGGACCTGTCCGAGCGACGCGGCGGCGGCAGCCTCGTGCTCGAACGAGGTGAAGCGCGCTTCCCAGTCGGGGCCGAGCTCGGCCTTCATCCGCCGCCGGACGAACGGCCAGCCCATCGCCGGCGCATCGGCCTGGAGTTGGCCGAGCTCAGCGGCGAACTCCTTCGGCACCGCGTCGGGGATCGTCGACAGGATCTGGGCGATCTTCATCACCGGACCCTTGAGGCCGCCGAGCGCGACGCGCAGTTGCGCCGCCGTCGTCGCCGCATCGCCGCCGCCGGTCAGGCGGGCCCCGGCGAATCGCGCGGCGAGGCCGATGCCGGTGCCGCTGACCCGCGCATAGCGCGCCAGCCTGCCGCCGAGAGTGTTCGCTTCATCCATGCCGGGCGAGATAAGGACGGTGCCTTGCGAGCGCGAGGGGCCTTGGTGTCGCGACCGCGATGCCGGCCCGCCAAGAAGTCACTTTTTATTAAAGAGCTGGATAATATAGTTAACTGCTGGTAAGTTATGCTCTCGGGGCGGAACCATGTTGCGTTGCAGTGGATTGACCTTTACGAAGCGTTAAGAAATCCAATGCTTGGCAGCAACAGTATCAGTAGCGGGGACCTAGTCAGTGTCGCAAGCAGCATTGTATCGCGAAAATGCACATAAGATCAGGCGTTTAGTTGCGGGTGTCACGGGCTCGTCGCGCGACGAGGCGTTGAACCTGGCGCAGGAGTACGAGGCCCGGGCGCAGGAACTGGAAAAGGTTAACACCGGAACAGTTGGCGGGAGCACGGCCGAACGCATCGCCGAGTTGATCGGTCAGCGCGGCGCCGAGGTCGAGGCGATCCGTGCCCGCGAAACCGAGCATCAGGCCCAGCTCGCGGCTGCGCGCGTCGAGCGGGCCCTTCTCGAAGCCCGAATCGCCGGCATTATCGAAGCGAGCAGCGCATTCGGTCTCGGTCCGGTGGCGAACGCGCACGGGGGCGACTCGGCGCATTGAGCGGCCCGGCGCGTGCGGCGCCGTGACAGGCCTGCCCGCATCCGCTAATCCCCGCGATCTAGCGGGGGACGGCAAATGACGCACGACGGCATCCTGGTCGAAAACTACGAGATGCGTCACTGTCGCCATGGCAAAATGGTGTACATCGCGCAGGACCAATGGATCGGAAAATGCCTGCGCGACTATGGCGAGTGGTCCGAGGCCGAGGTCAGCCTGTACGGGCAGTTCCTCCGCCCCGGCGACGTCGCGATCGAGGCCGGCGCGAACATTGGGACGCACACCCTGCCGCTGTCGCGTCTCGTCGGTCCGCACGGCCGCGTCATCGCCTTCGAGCCCCAGCGTCATATATTTCAATTGTTGTGCGCGAATCTCGTCCTCAACGAATGCCTCAATGTCGAGGCGAAGCCGGCGGCGGTCGGTGCGGAGATCGGGAAGATCGACTTTCCGCTGATGAACCCGCGGGAGCCGAATAATTTTGGGGCGGCATCGATCTATACGGCATGGCCGACGACCGAGACCGTCGATGTGGTCACGATCGACTCGCTTGGCTTGCAGCGTCTCGATTTCATCAAGAGCGACGTCGAGGCGTTCGAACCGCAACTGCTCGCCGGGGCCACGCGGACGATCGACGCGCTGCGGCCGATCATCTATCTCGAATTTCTGCACGTCCACGGCGAAGGCGACTGCACGCCGTTCCTTCGCAACTTCTTCGCCGAGCGCAACTATCGCTTGTTGTACTTCGTCACGCCGATCTATCTCGACAGTAATTACCGCGGAAATCCGGTCGATGCCTTCAAGGGCATGGGCTCGTTCGACATGCTGTGCCTGCCCGACGAAAAGGCGACGGCGACGGGCTTCGTCGACGCCGCGACCGACGGCTGGAGCGGGATCGTGACCGAGACATACTGGCAGTCCTGCAAGGTCACCCGGCGTTAGGCGTCGCCACCGCCTGCCATAGGCGCACCGCCTGGACGGTCGCGGCGACGTCGTGGACCCGGACGAGCTGGACCCCGCGCGCGACCCCATGCAGCGCCAGCGCCAGCGAGCCGCCAAGTCGCTCCCCGACCGGGGCATCGTGCGACAGTGTTCCGATCAGCTTCTTTCGACTGACCCCGAGCAGCAATGGCACCCCGAGACCGTGGAACAGCGCGACGTCGCGCAACAGCGCGAGGTTATGATCGAGCGTCTTGCCGAAGCCGATCCCTGGGTCGGCGACAATCTGGCGGCGGTCGATCCCCGCCGCGACGCACGACGCGATCCGCGACTCGAGCCAGTCGAAGACATCGCGCACGACATCATCATAGACCGGGTCGTCCTGCATCGTCTGCGGCGTGCCCTGCGCATGCATCAGCACGACCGGGCATTGCCGCTGCGCGACGAGCGCCAGCGCGCGCGGGTCGTGGGTCAATGCCGAGACGTCGTTGACGATCGCCGCGCCGGCGTCGAGCGCTGCTGCCATCACCGCCGTCTTGCGCGTATCGATCGATAGCGTCAGTCCTGCGCCGGCAAGGCCGGCGAGGACCGGTCGAACCCGGACAAGCTCCTCCTCGAGCGCGACCGGCGCCGCCCGCGGCCGCGTCGACTCGCCGCCGATATCGATCACGCTCGCGCCCGCCGCCGCCATCGTCAACGCCGCGGCCACCGGATCGCCGCCCAGGCCGCCGTCGCTGAAACTGTCGGGGGTGACGTTGACGATCCCCATCACGTGCGGCCGGTCGAAGCGGAGACCAGCGATGTCGGCACGGGGGGCGACGAGCGCTTCGAGCAATGCGGCGATGCGGGCCCGGACGTCGGCGGGCAAGTCGGCGCTCGCCGCCGTCAGCGCGCCAAGGGCCACGCGTCGCTCACTGTCGTCGAGCAGCAGACGGACTGTGCCGAAGCGGACCGGTCCGCCGGCGAGGCGCTCGCCGTCGCCGAACCCGGCCGGGGCAAGGTGGACGCGTCGCGGGGAGATTAGAGCCCGGCCAGTTCGACCGGCATCGCATCGATCGCGGCGATCGCGGTCGCCGTCCCTGGCGCGCCAACGGTTGCCGGGGCGACGCCGGGCGTGCCGTAGATAAAGCCGTAGACCGGATAGTCGCGGCGGCCGAGATCGCCGGTTGGGCCGTACCAGACCCGGACCCGGCTCCAGTCGCCCGCGTCGGAGGTGTCGACCACCGCGACGTCGTTCTCGACCTGGCCACGATGGCCGTCGACCGGCGACCAGTTGGCGTGAGTGACGCGGATCTCGCGCGACGAGACGATCGCGCTGACCGTCGCGACATGCCCGACGCGCATCGCCGGGGTCGCCTTGAACACGAGCACGCCGCCGACGCGCGGGGCGCTGCCCTGCGTGTATTTGCCCGCCGCCTGCTCCCACCATGTCGCCGCGTTGCCGTGCAGATCGATGCCCGAAAAGGCGCGGGCGAAGGTGACGCACTGCCATGGTGCGGCGGCGGCAGGGGCGGCGGCGCCAAGGCCGAGCGCAAGCGCGATGCACCCGATCAACTGCGCCAACCGTCTAGCCATTCGCCCCGCTCCCCTGCTCTCGCGACCCCTGCTTGCCGCGTCACGGCAGGGGTGGGAAGCGTCGGCGCTGCGCGACGCGGCGGAGCGGTCGAGCGGCGCGACGAAGCGACGTCCGCCCCCTTTTCTGGCCGCTCGCCCAATCTGGCCGGTGACAAGACGTTATTGCAGCGCAACATCCTTTATTGGAGTGATTAACAAGTACGGACGGACAGCAATTCGTTACCGTACATTCACCATTTCCAACCATGCCACCGCATTGACTCGGCTACTGGTTTGGTTCATCGCCGAAACATTAGGCGTGGTCGGATCGGCAAAGTCCGTCGGCGCCGTGGTTAAACTTGGGGGCTGCAGCATGTCTGTCGTTAATTCCGGGCGCGTGCGGAACGCGTTGCTTCTTGGCACGTCGGGTATCGTCCTCGCCATGCAGGCTTTGAGCGCGGGCGCAGCGGGTGTTGTTTTCGGCGACATCTTCGGCCTTGCGAACGGTGCGACAACTGGCACGGCGACGAGCGTCGCTGGCGGCCTGAACGCCTCGGCGAGCGCGGCGGACACGACCGCGCTCGGCGCCAATACCGCGGCGACTTTCGCCTCGACGACCGCGATCGGCTCCGGCGCGAAAGCCAACATTGGTAACGACGCGACCGCGATCGGTGCGGGCGCGATTGCGGGGGGCCAGCTTACGACCGCGCTGGGTTCGGCGGCGAAGGCGAACAACCCCAACGCGACGGCGATCGGTGCCGGGGCCACCGTTTCGAAAGCGAGCGGAACGGCGATCGGCCAGGGCGCGGGCGTGTCGGCAACCGGCGGTCTTGCGCTCGGCACCGGCGCGCAGGTGACCGGCGGCACGAACGCGACCGCCATCGGCTTGAACTCGTTCTTCACCGTCGCTGACAATACCTCGCTCGCGACGTCGGCCAGCAACGGTCTGACGTTCGGTACCGCCCTCGTCGGCTCGTTCGCGTCCGATACGACCACGGCCAATGGTGTATCGTTTGGCGTCACCGGGACCAGTACGTCGCGCCTGCTCAACGTCGCCGCCGGCCGCGTCACCGCGACCTCGACCGACGCGGTCAACGGCAGTGAATTGTTCCAGGTGGCGACCGCGCTCCAGTCGAACATCACGCCGCTCTCGACCTCGCTGAGCACGACGGTCGCCGGGATCGGCATCAATACGGCCGCCATCGGTCAGGTGTCGTCGTCGCTGAGCACGACGATCAGCAATGTCGCGAGCAATTCAACGAGCCTGTCGCAGATCTCGTCGTCGCTGAGCACGACGATCAGCAACCTCGCCAGCAGCTCGATCAGCGTCGTCAGCAACACCAGCGCGATCAGCAACGTGTCGTCGTCGCTGTCGAC
>CAXTPH010000188.1:0-5344 GCA_964245955.1 uncultured Sphingomonadaceae bacterium
GCGACGATCCCCGTCGCCGCCGTCAGCGCCGCGATCATCTGCGCGTCCTTGACCACCGCGCTCGTCCAGTCGGCGGGGAGCAGCAGCGCGAGCCCCGCCACCGCCCACGCCACGGGCCGCAGTCGCGGTAGTGCGGCGGCGAACAGGCCGAGCCCGGCGGAGAACAATCCGACCTGGAGCACGAGCAGCGGTGCGGTGCCGTGCCACCCGGCGGCGTCGACCAGCGACCACAGCCGCGCCAGCACCGGCGGGTGCCAGTCGTCGTACGCGCCGCTGCGCATCTGGCCGAACTGGCGGACCGTGTCGTACAGCGCGACCCCGGGCCAGCACAGCGCCAGCCAGCCGACCGCGACCGCCGCGGCGGCAATCCGCCTCAGAATTGCGCCTCGTAGCGGTCGAGCCCGGCGGCGAGGTCGGCGATCAGGTCGTCGACATCCTCGAGGCCGATGCTCAGCCGGACGATCTGCCCCCCGGCATCGGCCGATGTCGCGGTGCGGATGCCGTCGAGCTCGACCGGCAGGATCAGGCTCTCGTATCCGCCCCACGAGAAGCCGATGCCGAAATGCGCGAGGTCGTCGATCAGCGCCGCCGTGTGCCGCCGCTCGCCGCGCTTGAGGACGAAGCCGAACAGCCCCGACGCGCCCTTGAAGTCGCGGACGAACAACGCGTGGCCCGGGTCGCCGGGCAGCGCCGGATGCATCACCCGCGCCACCGCGGGATGGCCCTGCAGCCATTCGGCGACCCGCAGCGCGCTCGCCCCCTGCCGCTCGAGCCGCAGCGCGAGCGTCCGCAAGCCGCGCAGCGCGAGAAACGCGTCGTCGGGGCCGACGCAGTAGCCGAGCAGATACGACTGCGTTTTCAACTTGCCGAACCAGCGCTTGGTCGTCGTCACCGACCCCATCATCAGGTCGCTGTGCCCACCGGTATATTTGGTCAGCGCCTGGACGCTGAAGTCGATGCCGTGGCCGATCGCCGGGAACAGCAGCGGCGTCGCCCAGGTATTGTCGAGGATCGTCGCGATCCCGCGCGTCTTCGCCGCCGCGACAACCGCGGGCACGTCCTGCACCTCGAAGCTCAGCGACCCCGGGCTTTCGAGCAGGATCGCCCGCGTGTTCGGCTGGAGCAGCGGGGCGACATCGGCGGTCGGCGGGTAATAGCTCGTCGCGATTCCGAGCGGCTTGAGCAGGCGGTCGGCGAACGCGCGGCTCGGCTCGTAGGCGGTGTCGACCATCAGGACATTGTCGCCGGTCCGCAGCACCGTCAGCAGCGCCGCCGCGATCGCCGCAACGCCGGACGGATACAGCTTGGTCCCCGCCGCCCCCGGCTCCTGCGCGGTCAGCGCCTCCTCGAGCGCCCATTGCGTCGGCGTCCCGCGCCGCCCGTAGAACAGCCCGGCGTCGGGGTTTTTCCGCGCCGCATCGAGCGCGGCGAGGTTGTCGAACAATATCGTCGAGGCGTGCCACACCGGCGGGTTGACGATCCCGGCGGTCATGTCCGGCCCGCGCGTCCACTCGGCGCGGCGACCGGCCTCGACCAGCCGCGTATTCGGCCCGAGCGACTCGTCGGTCACGCCGCCCCGGTGACCACCGGCGTCGTCGGCGACGCGCCCCATTCGCTCCAGCTGCCGTCGTACAGTGCGACGTCCTTCGCGCCGAGCAGCGTCGCGCCGAACGCGACGACGGCGGCGGTGATGCCCGAGCCGCACGTCGTCACCAGCGGCTTGTCGATGTCGACCCCGGCGGCGGTGAAGGCCGCGCGCAGGTCGCCGTTCCGCTTCCACGTGCCGTCGGCGTTGAACAGCTCGGTCTGCGGCAGGCTGCGCGACCCCGGGATGTGACCCGGGCGCAGGCCGGGATGCGGCTCGGGATCGGTGCCGGCGAAGCGCCCGGCGGGGCGCGCATCGACGACCTGCTCGGCCTTGGTCCGCAGATTGTCGGTCATCTGCTGCATCGTGCGGACGGTCTTGGTGTCGCCCCAGACGGTGAAGTGGCGGTGGCGGACGACGGGCTTGCCCGATTCGAGCGCGCGCCCCTCGGCCTGCCATTTGGCGAAACCGCCGTCGAGGATCGCGACCTCGTGCGCGCCGAACAACGTCAGCATCCACCACGCCCGCGCCGATGAATGCAGCGGCGAATTGTCGTAGACGACGATGCGGCTACCGTCGCCGAGGCCCAGCGCCTGCATCCGGCTGGCGAATTTCTCGGGTGAGGGGAGCATGTTCGGCACCGGGTTGCCGGTATCGGCGAGCTCGTCGAGGTCGATGAACACCGCGCCGGGGATGTGCCCGGTCTCGAACTCGGCGCGCGCGTTGCGGCCCGCGTCGGCCATGAACAGCGTCGCGTCGATGATGCGCAGATCGTTCGCGCCGAGCTCGGCGGCCAGCCATTCGGTCGTCACCAGCGGGGTCATTCGGTCGCTCTCCCAAGGATATGCTCGCGTCCATAGCGGCGGTACCGCCCCTTGTCAGTGCGAGATTTGCCGCTACGGCCTTCGAGGATGATCGATCCAACCTCGCTTACCGCCCTCGGCCGAACCAGCACGCTGCCCGCCACGCCCGAGGAAGCCGTGCTCGACTATCCGCCGAACCCGCGCCCCGGCGTCGACTATCTCGTCCGCTTCGCCGTGCCCGAGTTCACGAGCCTGTGCCCGGTCACCGGCCAGCCCGACTTCGCGCACCTCGTCATCGACTATGTGCCCGCCGCGACGATCGTCGAGTCGAAGTCGCTGAAGCTGTTCCTCGGGAGTTTTCGCAACCACGCCGCATTCCACGAGGACTGCACCGTCGGCATCGGCCAGCGCCTTGTCGCCGAGATGGCGCCGAAGTGGCTGCGCATCGGCGGCTACTGGTACCCGCGCGGCGGCATCCCGATCGACGTCTTCTGGCAGACCGGCGTCGCCCCGGCGGGGGTGTGGGTGCCCGATCAAGGTGTCGCGCCGTATCGCGGACGGGGTTAGGCCAACCCCAGCACCTTGTGCGTCTGCAGCCCCAGCCGCCAGCGGGGGTGGGCGAGGCAATAGGCGATCGCGGCGTGGGTGTTCGCCGCGGCGTCGGGGCCGTCCATCGGCTGCAGGAAGAAATGGTCGAAGCCGAGGTGCTCGAACCGCTCGGGCATCGCCAGCGGCTGGGGGAAGACGAGCTTCAATTCGTCGCCCGCGGTCAGCACCAGCGGCGTATCGGCCTTCGGGCTGACGCAGATCCAGTCGAGTCCCGGCGGCGGGACCTGCGTGCCGTTGGTCTCGACCCCGACCGCGAAGCCGTGGCCGTGGAGCGCGTCGACCAGGCCCGTGTCGAGCTGGAGCAGCGGTTCCCCGCCGGTGCAGATGACGAGGCGGTGGTCCGCGCCCACCCCCCACGCCGCCGCGACCGCCGCCGTCAGCGTCGCCGCATCGCCGAACTTGCCGCCGCCGGGGCCGTTGACCCCGACGAAATCGGTGTCGCAGAAGGTGCAGACCGCGCCCGCGCGGTCGGCCTCGCGCCCGCTCCACAGGTTGCACCCGGCGAAGCGCAGGAACACCGCCCGCCGCCCCGTCTGCGCGCCCTCGCCCTGGAGGGTGACGTAGAGTTCCTTGACGGCGTAGGTCACAGCGCCGGGTCGACCGACCCCGCCTCGGCAAAGCCCTTCGCGCGCAGCCGGCACGAGTCGCACACGCCGCACGGGCGCCCCGCGGGCGTCGGGTCGTAACAGCTCCACGTCAGGCCGAAATCGACCCCGAGCCGCGCGCCCTCGCGGACGATGTCGGCCTTGGTCATCGCCGCGAGCGGCGTATGGACGGTGAACCCGCCGTCTTTGGTCGCGACGTTCGCCATTGCCTCGAACGCGGCGATGAATGCCGGGCGGCAGTCGGGATAGCCCGAATAGTCGAGTGCGTTGACGCCGATGAACAGGTCGGTCGCCCCCGCCGCCTCGGCCCAGCCGAGCGCGACCGACAGGAAGATCGTGTTGCGCGCCGGCACGTACGTCACCGGGATGCCCGGCTCGACCCCGCCCTTGGGCACGTCGATGTCGGCGGTTAGCGCCGACCCGCCGAAGCCGCGCAGGTCGAGCGGCAGGACGATGTGCCGCTCGACCCCGATCGCGGCGGCGACGCGCGCCGCATGCTCGAGCTCGATCCGGTGGCGCTGGTTATAGTCGATCGTCAGCGCGAGAATGCGGAAACCAGCCTCGCGCGCGATCGCGGCGACGGTCGTCGAATCGAGCCCGCCCGAGAGGAGGACAACGGCGAGGCGGCTCACACCTCCACCGCGAACACCCGCGCGCAGAAGGCGCAGCCGACCTTGATCCGGCCGTCGTCGTCCGCCATTCCGGCGCGCTCGGCGGCGGGGGCCTGGCCGAGGACGTCCCTGAGGTGCGCCAGCGTGCGGCGGCAGCCGCGGGTCGGGACCGGGCCGGGGACGACGCGGACCTCCTCGTCGTGGAACAGCCGCCAGATTAGCGTCTCCTCGCTGAGCGACACGTCGGTCAACTCGGCATCGGACATCGTCGAGGCGAGCGCGAGGACATGTTGCCAGTCGGGGTTCATGTCGGCGACCGACAGCCGCTCGCCGCCGATCTCGCTGCGCGCCAGATGCTGGACGAGCAAGCCGCCGCCGACCCAGCCGGTGGTTTCGTCCCAGCGGACAGCGAGGCGGATCAGCGTCGGCAATTGCTCCGAATTGGCGAAATAGCCCTCGGCGGCCTCGGCGAGCGACGCGCCCTCCAAGGGCACGATGCCCTGGTAGCGCTCGGCAGCGGCGGTCGGGTCGAGCGTGATCGCGAGATGCCCGTCGCCGAACAAAGCGTGCAGGTCGAGGCCGGCTTCGACGTCGCTGCCGTCGTGGCGCAGATAGCCGCGCACCGCGCCGGCGCGATAGTCGCAGACGAGCAGGTCGACCGGGCCGCCCTTGCTCTGCGCCTGCAGGGTCAACTGCCCCTCGTCCTCGCGGAGCGTCGCGCCGAGGAGCGCGGTCAGCACCAGCGCCTCGCCGAGCACGGTCGCCAGCGGCGCGGGATAGGCGTGCGCGGCGAGGACGGCGTTCAGTGCCGCGTCAAGCCGGACAACGCGGCCGCGGACGTTACGCAGCCCGACCGAGAAACCGAGGACGCGGTCGGCGACGGGGGCGACGCCTTCGAGGGGAGCGGGTGAGGTCATGTCGCTAATATAGGACGGAAAATGCGGAGGCGAACCGCATCACCCGATCTTGCTGAGGCACCACAGCAGGATCGCCTTCTGCACGTGGAGCCGGTTCTCGGCCTCGTCCCACACCGCCGACTGCGGGCCATCGATGACGTCGGCGGTGACCTCCTCGCCGCGGTGGACCGGCAGGCAGTGAAGGAAGATCGCCTTGCGGTCGGCGGCGGCCATC
>CAXTPH010000189.1:0-5334 GCA_964245955.1 uncultured Sphingomonadaceae bacterium
CGACTTTCCGGTCGGGAGCAAGGCGGCGGCATCGCGCCTCGCCTTTATCCGCGATGAACGGGTGTCAGGTGCCCGTATCCGCTCCGGCCTCGTCACCTACTTCGCCGGGGATATTCTCTACGCCGCCGAAGCGGCGACGATCGCGATCCGCGCCCGCCCACCTTATCCCGATGGAGCGGTCGTGCGTCCTTAGTTCTTGGTGACCACCGGTCGCGTCGGCTCGGCGCTCGCCATCGGCGTTGGCGACGGTACGGGCGGCGCGGCAAGCGCAGTTTCGAGCCGCTTGGCGGAGGGGCAGTCGCCCTTGCACAGCGTCTTGATCCGATCGAGATTGACCCGGGCGCGGGTCGTTGCCCCGCGGGCGATCAGCGCCTTGCCCTGCCCTTCGAGCGCGCCGAGATCGTTCGGCTCGAGCGCGAGCGCCTCGCGGTAATATTTGATCGCCCGGCCCGGCAGGCCCTGTGCGTCATAGGCACGGGCGATGCCGAGAAACGCGCGAGCATCCTTCGGGTCAACCGCGAGCGCCGCCTCGAACGCGTCGATCGCCGCCGGAGCCTGCCCCTTGTCGAGCGCGGCCTGCCCGATGGCAACCCAGCGCAGGGAAGCGGGCGAAACGCTGTCGTCGCTGGCGGCGCTCATCGCGACCGTCGCGGCGGCGCCGGTGACGAGCAGTGCGAGGGGGATCGACCAGGCCTTACGCATTTCGTTACGCTCCGATGGGGTCTTGTTCGCCGGCTTCAGTTCCGAACGTATCAGACCCGGATCAGCCGCGCGATGTAGAATCCGTCGCACCCATGGTCTCCCGGTGTTAGTACCAGGCTCTTTACGGCCGGGCCGCCTGTCGGATTGCTGAACGCGATCGAATTAAATGCAGGGTTGCGGCGGAGGAAGGCGGCAAGCTGCGCCTCGCCCTCCTCGGGAAGCAGTGAGCAGACGATATAGACGAGCGCCCCGCCCGGCCGGACGAGCTCCGCGCCGAGATCGAGCAGCCGCGCCTGCGCCTCACCCAGCCGGTCGAGCCGCGCCGGGGTCAGCCGCCAGCGGGCCTCGGGGTTTCGCCGCCACGTGCCCGTCCCCGAACACGGCGCGTCGATGACGACCAGATCGGCCGCGGCGGCGAGGTCGGTCAGCTTGTCCGCCTCCGCCCCGGGGTTGAGCAGCCGGCGCTCGACGATCGACACGCCGGCGCGGTCGAGCCGCGGGCCCATCCGGTCGAGCCGTCCGCGGTCGGTGTCGGTTGCGATCAAGCGCCCCTCGTCGCCCATCGCGGCGGCGAGCGCGAGCGTCTTGCCCCCTGCGCCCGCGCACAGGTCGACGACGGTCACACCCGGTTCGGCCGCGCAGACAGCGGCGGCGATCTGGCTGCCCTCGTCCTGGATCTCGATCTCGCCGGCGAGGAACTGCGGCGTCGCCTCGACCGCGAGCGGCAGCGTCGTGCGTAGGCCATTGGCAGCGAAGCGCGTCGCCTCCGCGCCCTCGACGTGCACCGCGTCGCGCGTCGTCTTAAGCGTGTTGACCCGCAGGTCGAGCGGCGCACGGCCGAGCAGCGCTGCGACCTGCCCCGGCGTGTCGCTGCCGAAGCGGCGCTCGAGCCGCTCGACGAGCCAGCCCGGCGCGGGGTTGATCGCCGACGCGATCTCGTTGTGAACCAGCGCCGCCGGGGCATGACCGTCGCCGCCAAACAGCGCGAGCAGTTCGGGTGCGTTGGCCCGGGCATGGCCGATCAGTGCGCCGCGCCCGCTCGCCGGGCGGTCGCCGATGCTGCGGATGACGTCATAGATCAGATCGCGGACCGCGCGTCGGTCCTTCGACCCGGCATAGCGTCGTGTCGCGAAATAGCGCGCGATAATCGTGTCAGCCGCCGCCCCGCTATCGCGCGCCGCGGCGGCGATCAGGTCAAGGCAGTCGATCGCGGCCTGGACGCGGGCACCTGGGGTCACGTCGGGTAGTTCGGGGCTTCGCGGGTGATCGCGACGTCATGGACATGGCTCTCGCGCAACCCGGCGTTGGTGATGCGGATGAACTGCGCGCGCTCCTGGAATTCGGCGATCGTCGCCGCGCCGGTATAGCCCATCGCCGCCTTGAGCCCGCCGACGAGCTGGTGGAGCACATCCTTCGCCGGCCCCTTGTACGCGACCTGCCCTTCGATCCCTTCAGGCACGAGCTTCAACTGGTCCTTGATGTCCTGTTGAAAATACCGGTCGGCCGAGCCCCGCGCCATCGCCGCGACCGAACCCATGCCGCGGTACGACTTGTACGTCCGTCCCTGGAACAGAAAGCTTTCGCCCGGCGCCTCGCTTGTGCCCGCGAGCATCGAGCCGACCATCACCGCCGCCGCCCCCGCGGCGAGCGCCTTGGCGATGTCGCCGCTGGTCCGCAGCCCACCGTCGGCGATGACGGGCACGCCGAGCTTGGCGGCGGCCTCGGCGGTGTCGAGGATCGCGGTCAGCTGCGGTACGCCGACCCCAGCGACGATCCGCGTCGTGCAGATCGACCCGGGACCGATCCCGGTCTTGATGCAATCGGCCCCCGCCCCGACGAGCGCACGCGCCGCTTCGGCGGTGGCGACGTTGCCGGCGATGACCTGGACGCGGTTCGACAGCCGCTTGATCCGCGTCACCGCGGCGGCGACGTGGACCGAATGGCCGTGCGCGGTATCGACGACGATCAGGTCGCATTCGGCGTCGATCAGCGCCTCGGTCCGCGCGAATCCGGCGTCGCCGGTCGTCGTCGCGGCGGCAACGCGCAGGCGGCCGGTCGAGTCCTTGGTCGCATTCGGGTAGGTCACCGCGCGCTCGATGTCCTTGACGGTGATCAGGCCGATGCAGCGATAGGCCTCGTCGACGACGATCAATTTCTCGATCCGCCGGGCGTGAAGCAGCCGCCGTGCCTCGTCCTGCGTCACGCCGGGGCGAACGGTGGCGAGATTAGCGTGCGTCATCAATTCGCTGACCGGCTGTTCCGGATTCTCGGCGAAGCGGACGTCGCGATTGGTGACGATGCCGACCAGCTTGCCGGGGCCGCCGTTGGTCGCGGCATCGACGACCGGGATACCGCTGATCCGGTGATGCTTCATCAGCGCCAGCGCCTGGCCCAGCGTTTCGTCGCTGCGCATGGTCACCGGATTGACGACCATCCCGCTTTCAAAGCGTTTGACCTGCCGCACCGCCTGCGCCTGCACGTCGACGTCCATGTTGCGGTGGAGCACACCGAGGCCGCCGGCCTGCGCCATGACGATCGCCATGTCGGCTTCAGTCACCGTATCCATCGCCGAAGACAGGATCGGGATGGTCAGCGCGATCTCGCGGGTGATCCGGGTCGCGGTATCGGCGGCGCTGGGCAGCACGGCGGATTCGGCGGGGACCAGCAGGACGTCGTCGAAGGTCAGGCCGGTCCGGATTTCCATGGTCGTTGCGAGCCTCGGCTGCCCGCAGCGCCGGAATCGGGCTACGGTCACGCCGTGTATCGAAACCGCCGCGCGAAAGCTACCCTTTCGCGCGGCGTGTCGCGGATCAGGCCTTCTGGCCGACCCAGATCATCCAGTAGCTCGCGATCGCCTCGCGGGGGGCGCCCTTGACGAGCTGCAGCGCTGCCGTCGCCCCGGCCTTGTCGCCGGCCTTGGCGAGCGACGCGCCGAGCCGCAGGTTCGCCGTGGCGGTGTCGATCCCGCCCTTGGTCAGCGCGAGCCGGTACATGTCGGCGGCCTTGGCGTAGTCGGCATAGCCGTAATAGGCGTCGCCCTGCCCCAGCGCGATCTTGCCGGTCGCGGCGGCACGCGCCTCCTTGTCGCTCGCTGCCAGGCCGGCCTTATCGGCCGTGATCCGGGTCGCGATCGACTTGCTGTACTCGGCGATGTACGGCTTGCTGCTCGACAGCATGCCCTTCTGCACGCCTTCGGCAAGGACGGTCTTGGCCTCGCCCGGCAGGCCCTTGCCGATCGCGGTCTCGACATATTCGGCATAGTCGCGCTCGCCGTTGAGCGCGCCGGCGCTATCCATCAGGCGGAAGATGTCGAGGTTGGTCTGATCGTCGGTCTTGATGCTGTCGCGATAGACGAGCAGCGCATCGCGCCAGTTGACCGGGGTCGGATAGGCGGTGATGAGGTCGATCGACGCCGACTGCGCCTGCGCGGCCATCTTCGCATCGACCGCGATCTTGAGCTCGGTCCGGTAAAGCGACTCGTCGGGGGTCTTGCCCGCCGCCTTCGAGGCGGTGATCGCCTTTTGCAGCGAGGCGATCGCCTGCGGGTTTTGCTTCTGGCGCGAGTAAAGCACCGCGAGATTGGTGAAGATGTCGGGGTCGTTCGGCGTCATCGTCCCGAGCTGCTCATAATATTGCGTTGCGCCGTTATAGTCGTTGCGCTGGAGCGCAAGCGCGGCAAGATTCTTGATATACTTCGGCTTTTCGCTCGCAGGCAGGAACTCGCTGTTCGCCGACGCCTTGATCCCCTCCTCGAGGACGGTATTGTCCTTGAGCTTGTTACCAAGCCCGAGCTTCATCTGGGCGATAAAGAAGATGTCGGTCGAATTGAGGTTGCCGGCGGCCTCGGCGGTGCGAAGCTGCGCCAGCGCGCCGGCGTTGTCGCCCGACGCCTCGAGCTTCTGCGCCTCCTGCAGGACCGGGCGGACCGGCTTCGAGATGTTCTTGGCATCGACCGCGCCCGGCGCGGCCGCGGCGGGGGCGTCGGCCTTCTTGGCAACGGCGGGGGCGGCAATCGCGGCGCTCGCAAGCAAAGCGGCGAGCAGCAGGCGGTTCGGCGTCATTCATTGTCTCCCATCGCAAATCTTTGCCCATGCGCTAAGCCGCCGGCACGTTGCGGTCAATTGCTTGGCCGTCCGCGTATCCGGCGTCGCATGAACGGCTTTTGAACTATTCAGCGCCCGTTTCGGTCCCTAGGCAGACACAATGCTCGCCGTTCTCTCCCCCGCCAAGACGCTCGACCTTGATACGCCGGTGCCGCCGGTGGCAACGACCGAGCCGCGCTTCATCGCCGAAGCCGCGAAGCTGGCGAAGGTCGCGGCAAAGCTTCGGCCATCGGCGCTTCGCAAGCTGATGCACATCTCGGCGCCGCTCGCCGAGCTCAACGCCGATCGGTTCAAGGCGTTCGAAGTGCCGTTCACCGCGGACAACGCCCGGCCGGCGCTCTATACCTTCGACGGCGACGTCTACGCCGGGCTCGACGGACCGGCGATGGACACGGCGACCGTCAACTTTGCGCAGGCACATGTCCGCATCCTGTCGGGACTGTACGGCGTGCTCCGCCCGCTTGACCTGATGCAGGCGTACCGGCTTGAGATGGGCATCAAGCTGCCGGTCGGGCGGACGAAGACGCTC
>CAXTPH010000190.1:0-5308 GCA_964245955.1 uncultured Sphingomonadaceae bacterium
AAGCCGTTGACCTTGCGGTTGACCGTCGGCGCGACGTTGAAGATATTGCCCTTATAGTCGTCGTAGAAGCCGTTGACCCGGGCGCGGATGGTCGTCGAGAACGGAATGTCGATGGCGCCGCGAACGCGATATTCGGCCGCGCTGAAATAGCTCGCCTCGGCATAGCCGCCGAGAACATCGCCGGGTTTGACCGAAACGATGTTGATGACGCCGGCCGACGCGTTCTTGCCGAACAGCGTTCCCTGCGGTCCGCGCAAGACTTCGATCCGCTCGATGTCGACGAGGTCGCTGAACGCCTCGCCGGCGCGGCTGAAGACGACCCCGTCGAGGACGGTCGAGACCGACGGCTCGCCGGCGATCGAGAAGGTCGCGGTGCCGACGCCGCGCAGGAAGAGCGACTGGTTGAGCGTCGTCCCCGACTTCAGGAAGTTGAGCGACGGCACGAGATATTGCGCGCCTTCAAGGCTGACCTTGCCGCTCAGCGCGAGCGTCGCGCCCGACACGACCGATACCGCCACCGGCACGTCCTGCAGCCGTTCCGACCGCTTCTGCGCGGTGACGATGATGTCGGCCCCGACGTCGTCGGCCGCCGCAACCGGCGCGGCTGCCGCCGATGCCGCGACCTGCTGGGCCTCGACGGCGATCGGCAGCGCCGCGAACCCCATGGTTCCAGCCAGCATCAATGAGCGCAGCGACATCGAAATTCCTCCCCCAAACAACCGGCGGCTGAACCGCCTGATTGCGATGCCGCTTTGATCGCGACGCGTCGCGAAAGCAATTCGTAGTGATGCGAAAGCCTATCTTCGGACGGGGGA
Source organism: uncultured Sphingomonadaceae bacterium (assembly GCA_964245955.1). Taxonomy (GTDB): domain Bacteria; phylum Pseudomonadota; class Alphaproteobacteria; order Sphingomonadales; family Sphingomonadaceae; genus Polymorphobacter_B. The sequence continues at coordinate 816 of CAXTPH010000190.1, forward strand.
TGTCACTTTCGTGTCACAGCTGAGGGATGCTGACTAAATGTCGTCTTCCCCGCGAAGGCGGGGACCCATAACCCTCGTCGGTAGCAGTCAAACGATGACCATCGTGCGGCTGTGCGCAACGCCCGGCAACTTCTGGAAAATGGGTCCCCGCCTCCGCGGGGATGACAACATCTAGAGTCCTAGCTCCGCCATCTCGACCACCCGATGCTCGCGTGCGCTGATCTCTGCCGCGAGTCCCATCGCCACCGCGCGCAGGCCGTCGTCGGCGGTGACCGCGACCGGGCCGTCGCCCCTGACCGCCGCCGCGAAGGCGCGGTGCTGGTAGAAGGTCGCGCCGTGGTGCTGGCCCGCACTTAGCGCCGCCGGATCGACCGCGACGTGCGCGCGCTCGACCGCCTTCGGGTTCATGAAGCCGACGCGCGGGGAGAACACGATCTCGCCCGCCGGGATCAGGCAGTCGAGCCGCGCCTGGTCGCCGACCGCGACGATCTCCTCCTGGTTCTCGGCGCCGTCGGCGAACATGCACAGGTCGAGCATCGCCCGCACGCCGTTAGCGAAGTCGATCGTGGTGAAGCTGTTGTCGATGATGTCGGGCACCGCGCCGCCGTAGGTCTCGTCGCGGTGATTGACCCCGGCGGCCCCTGAGCAGAACACCCGCACCGGCTCGCTTTCGACGATGACGCGCATCAGGTCGAAGAAGTGGCAGCATTTCTCGACCATCGTCCCGCCGGTGTTGCGGTTGAAGCGGTTCCAGTCGCCGACCTTGACGAGGAACGGGAAGCGATGCTCGCGGATCGACAGCATCCTAAGGTGCCCGACCCGCCCGCGGTGGACTTGCGCGATGAACTCGGCCGCCGGCGGCATGTAGCGATATTCCATCCCGGTCCAGAACACCTTGTCGTAGCCGCCGACGCGGCCGGCGATATCGCGGGCATCGGCGAGCGTCGTTGCCAGCGGCTTCTCGCACAAGATATTGAGCCGTGCGTCGAGCAGCGGCCCGAGCACCTCGTGGTGCGTGTAATTCGGCGAGGCGATCAGCACCGCGTCGACCGTCCCGCTCGCGGCAAGCGCGGCGGGGTCGGAATAGACCGCGACCGGCGCGCCGATCGCCGTCTGCGCCCGCGCGATCGACGTCGGCACCGGGTCGACCAGCGCGACGATCTGGCTGCCGGGCGTGAGCTTGAGGTTGGCGATGTGCTCGATCGCCATCATCCCCGTGCCGACGATGCCCCAGCGGATCGTATCTCCCATTCGTCGCGTCCCTGTGCCAAAAGCCGGTGCATGACCGAACTCATCCTTTCGTCCGAACCCCGCCTTCTCGGCAAGTCCGGGATGCTCGTCTCGCCGCTCGCCTGGGGCATGTGGCGGTTCGCCGGCGACGACGTCACCGCCGCGCGGGTCCGGGTCGAGGCGGCGTTCGACGCCGGGATCACGCTGTTCGACACCGCCGACATCTACGGCCCCGACAACGGCGAGCCGTTCGGCGCGGCCGAAGCCTTGCTCGGGCGGGTGTTCGCCGAAGCGCCAGGCTTGCGCGACAAGATCGTGCTCGCGTCGAAGGGCGGCATTCGCATGGGCGTGCCGTACGACTCGTCGCCGGCGTATATCGTCGCGGCGGTCGATGCGTCGCTCAAGCGGCTGCGGACCGAACGGATCGACCTGTGGCAGATCCACCGCCCCGACCTGCTCGCGCACCCGGCGGAGACGGCGGCTACGCTCGAGGAACTCGTCCTCCAGGGGAAGATCGTCAGCGTCGGCGTGTCGAACTACACGCCTGCCCAGACCGGCGCGCTCGCGTCGTATCTCAACATCCCGCTCGCCTCGACCCAGCCCGAATTCTCCGCGCTCGCCCCCGCGCCGCTGTTCGACGGGACGATGGACCGCGCGATGAAATACGGGCTGGCGGTGCTGGCGTGGTCGCCGCTCGGGCAGGGACGGCTGGGCGGCAACGACGCCGCCGACGACCGGGTCACGGCGACCCGCGCCGCGCTCGACACCCACGCCGACAAATACGGGGTCAGCCGCGCGGCGGTCGCCTATGCCTGGATCATGGCCCACCCGGCCAAGCCGATCCCGATCGTCGGCACGCAGAACCCGGCGCGGATCGCCGAGACCGTCGAAGCCTACAAAGTGCGTTTCGAGCGCGAGGAATGGTACGCGATCCTGCAGGCGAGCCTGGGCGAACCGCTGCCATGAGCTGTGAGGTCAGCTGGTTCTCGGCACTGTGCGACGACGACTATGAGTTCCTCGGCGTGCCCGATCCGAAGCTGAAGTCGAGCTGGGAGCATTGCCGCGACATCGTGCTGGCAGCGGAAACCGGTGGCTTCGACAATGTCCTGCTGCCGTCGGGCTACGGGCTCGGCATCGACGCCACCGCGTTTGCCGCCGGGATCGCGGTCCTGACGCGGCGCATCCGCCTGCTGCTCGCGGTGCGGGTCGGGGAGGCGTGGCCGCCGCAACTCGCTAGGGCGATCGCGACGCTCGACCGGATGCTTGGGGGCAGGCTGACGGTCAACATCATCAGCTCGGACATGCCCGGCGAGATGCTGGCGAGCGCGCCGCGCTACGCCCGTACGGTCGAGCTGATGAGCATCCTCAAGACGCTCCTGGGCGGCCAGCCGCTCGATCATCACGGCGAGCACTGGCAGCTCAAGCTCGATCCGCCCGGGGTGACGACGGTCAGCGGCAAATGCCCGGCGCTTTATTTCGGCGGGCTGTCACCCGACGCACGCGAAGCGGCGGCGAAGCAGGCCGATGTCTATCTGATGTGGCCCGACACGATGCCGGCGGTGCAGGCGATCGTCGACGACATGCGCACACGCGCCGCGAGCCACGGCCGGACGGTCCGCTTCGGCTACCGCGTTCATGTCGTCGTCCGCGACACCGAGGCCGAGGCGCGCGACGCCGCCAGCCGCCTGTTGTCGAAGCTCGACGCCGCGACCGGCGACGCGATCCGGGCGAAGTCGCTCGACGCGACCAGCGTCGGCGTTCGCCGCCAGGCTGAGCTCCGCGACGTCGCCGGCGACGATGGCTATGTCGAGGACAATCTCTGGACCGGGATCGGCCGGGCGCGATCGGGCGGCGGCGCGGCGATCGTCGGCGACCCCGATCAGGTGCTGGCGAAGCTCGCGGCGTACCAGGCGATGGGGATCGAGGCGTTCATCCTGTCGGGCTATCCACACGCGGCCGAGGCCGACCTGTTCGCGCGGCACGTCCTGCCGCGGATGACGCATGGACCGCTGACGCTGTGATCTACAAATCGGTCGCCATCGTCGGCGCGGGCTTTTCGGGCTCATTGCTCGCGATCAACATCCTTCGCCACGAGGGGCCGCAGGCGACGCTGATCGAGCGCCGTCCGGTGTTCGGACGCGGCACCGCGTACAGCGCGCCGCATCCGTCGCATCTGCTCAATGTCCGCGCCGGCAACATGAGCGCGCTCAGTGATCGCCCGGCGCACTTCGCCGAATGGTGCACCGCGCGGGGCTTGGGCGACGGCAGCAGCTTCGTTCAGCGCCAGCAGTACGGCGAATATCTCGGTGAGCTGCTCGAGCGGTCGAACGCGCGCGCCGGCGACCGGCTGCGGCTCGTCCACGACGAGGCGATCAGCGCCGACGTCCGCGACGATGGGGTCACGGTCGGCCTGGCCGACGGGCGCAGCCTCGAGGTCGACGCGCTCGTCGTCGCGGTTGGCAACCTGCCGCCGCACGCGCCGCCGGGGCTCGACCCCGCCGCGCTGCCCGGCGACATCTACGCCCCCGATCCGTGGGACCCGGCGACGGTCGACGGCTTGACCGCCGACGATACGGTGATGCTGATCGGCACTGGGCTGACGATGGTCGACGTCGCACTGTCGCTCGACGCGGCGGGGTTCGCCGGCAAGATCGTCGCGCTGTCGCGCCGTGGCCTGCTCCCGCGCCCGCACGTCCCGCCGGGTAAGCCGGGCGATCGCAACGAGAAACCGACGACGGTCGCGTCGGCGCTCCTCGCCGAGATCCGCGAGCGCGCGGATATCATCGGCTGGCGCGCGGCGGTCGACGAGCTGCGCCCGTTCACGCAGGGGCTGTGGCTTTCGGCGAGCGACGACGAGCGCGGGCGCTTCCTCCGTCACCTGCGCCCGTGGTGGGACGTCCACCGCCACCGCCTCGCCCCCGCCGTCGCCGCGAAGATCGAGGCGATGATCGCGCGCGGGCAACTGACGATCGTCGGCGGCAAGCCGTCGGCGTATGTGCCCGAAGGAACCGGCGTCGCCGTCACCTACCGGCCGCGCGGGGCCGACACGGAGACGACGGTCCACGTCCGCCGCATCGTCAACTGTACCGGGCCGCAGGGCGATCTCGCGCGGTCGAGCGAGCCGGTGCTGCGCAGCCTGATCACCGGCGGCCATGCGCGCGCCGACCCGGCGCGGCTCGGCCTCGACGTCGACGCGCAGTCGCGGTTGATCGGCTCGGACGGTGTCGCGCATCCCCGGCTGTTCGGCCTCGGCCCGATGACCC
>CAXTPH010000191.1:0-5264 GCA_964245955.1 uncultured Sphingomonadaceae bacterium
ATGCCGCGCGCCACCAGCCAGGCCCGCGCTGCACGGGTCAGCCCGCCGGGTCCGGGACCGACCTCGTAGACCCGCTGTCCGGCGAGCGGCCCCGGCACGCGCGCGATCCGGTCGAGCAGGTTGCCATCGAGGAGGAAGTTCTGGCCGAGTGTCTTCTTCGCGGCGAGCCCGTGGCGGGCGATGACCTCGCGAAGTGGTGGCAGCCGCGCTAGCGCGTCGGTGGGGGGAGGAAGAGCGTCGAGGCTCATCCGCCGGCGCGGCGTCGCGCCGCCTCGCCCGCCATGACGATCGCCGCGATCATCGCCTCGGGGCTGGCGATCCCCCGGCCGGCGATGCCGAAGGCCGTGCCGTGGTCGGGCGAGGTTCGGACGATCGGCAGGCCGAGCGTGATGTTGACCCCGTCGTCGAAATGGATCGTCTTCAGCGGGATCAGCGCCTGGTCGTGGTACATGCAGATCGCCGCGTCATATTGGGCCCGCGCAACCGGATGGAACATCGCATCAGCCGAGGTCGGCCCGGTGACGTCGATCCCTTCGGCGCGGAGCAGCTCGATCGCGGGCATGATGATGTCGATCTCCTGCCGCCCGAGCGTGCCGTTCTCGCCTGCGTGCGGGTTGAGCCCGGCGACCGCGAGGCGCGGCGCGGCGATGCCGAAATCGCGTTGCAATCCACGCGCGGTGACGCGGGCGCGCGACACGATCAGGTCGGTCGTCAGCACCTGCGGCACCTGCGCGAAGGCGGTATGGATCGTCACCGGCACCGTGCGCAGCGTCGGCCCGGCGAGCATCATCACGACGTTCGCCCCCGCGACGCCGCAGCGTTCGGCGATGAATTCGGTTTGACCCGGATAGGTGAAGCCGATCTGGTAGAGCTGCGACTTCGATACCGGGCCAGTGACGATGCCCGACGCCGTGCCGGTCCGCGTCAACCCGACCGCGATCTCGAGGCTGTCGAGCGCGCAGCGGGCGCCCGGCAGGTTGGGCTGGCCGGGTACGATCTCGCCGGGGTCGTCGACCTGGACGAGCGGCAGTGCGTGCGGGAACATCGCCGCCGCGTCGCCGGGGGCGCCGAGCGCCACGACCGGCCCGTTCCAGACGCCGCGGATCGAGCGCAGGTCGCCGATCGCGAAGAACGGTGGCAAGTTGCGCTCGTTACGCGCCGCCCATGCCGCGGCGATAATTTCAGGCCCGATCCCGGCGGGGTCGCCGAGCGCGACCGCCAGCGGGGCAAGCGGTATCGCCACTACCGATAGTCGACGATGGCGTCGCGGCGGAGGTCGCGGAGATAGCGCCGCGCGCGCATGTTGACGCGCTCTTCGTTCATCTGGGCGTAGACCGCGTCGAAACTCGGTTCGGCGGCGAGCGTCGGCTTATCGTCGCGCCCGCACAGGACGAGCACGCGCAAGCCATCGGCCGCCGAGCCGAACGGGGGCGTCGCCTGTCCGATCGACAGCTGCTTCATCAGGTTCTGCAGCGCGGCGGGCAGGTCCTTGATCGCGATCGCGTCGTTGGTCGCAAGATCGGCGCCGAGGTCCTTGGCGACTGCGTCGGCACGACCGCACCCGCCCATGTCCTGCGTCGCCTTGCGGAACCTGGCGACGACCGCCTCGCCCTCGGCCTGGGTGATGCCGCTGCGGAGCGGCAGCGACAGCTGCTTCAGGCTGAGGATCGCATCGTCGGGGTTGGCGGCAAGGACCTGCCGCTTCTCGATGAGCGCCATGATCGCCACGCCGCCGGGCACGTGGATCGGATCGCTGACCCCGGCGCGCGGGTCGCCGGGCGTCAGTTTGGTCACGATCGGCGCGACCGCATCGTTGAGCTGCTCGGCGCGCACCCAGCCGAGATCGCCGCCAACGCCCGCGGTCGACGCCTCGGAGAATTGGCGAGCATAAGCAACGAACGACGCGCCGCCGCGGATCTGGCCGACGATGCGCCCGGCGTCGGTCATCACCTGCGTCTCGGTCTCGGGCGTCGCCGACAGGAAGATTTCGCCGACGTGGAATTCGTCCTTGCCCTTAGCGGCGGTCAGCTTGTCGATCACCGCCTTGACTTCATCGTCGCCGACGTTGACCTGCGGTTCGACCTTGCGGCGAAGCAGGCGGCTCCACGCGAGCTCGCCCTTGATCTGCGCCCGGATCGACTGCGGCGACGACCCGGCCTGCTTGAGGAAGTTGGCGAAGACGGTCGGCGACTGCTTGAAGTTGCTGGCGACGCGGTTGTACGCCTGGTCGACGTCGGCATCGGTGATCTTGATGTCGGCGGTGGCCGCCTCGCCGATCTCGAGCTTCTCATCGATCAAATTGCGCAGCACCTGCAGCCGCAGCCGCTGCTTCTCGTCGGCGTCGATCTTGCCGCCGTTCGCAGCGATAACGAGGTTGAGCCGCTGCTCGACGTCGGTGTCGGTGATCACGTCGCCGTTGACGATCGCGGTCGCCTTGCGCAGGTTCGGATTGAAGTCGGCGAGCGCCTGTGCGTCGGGCAGGGCAAAAGCGGCGTCGGGGGTGTTGTCGGCCTGCTGCGCCCCGAGCGGGGCCGCCAGCATCGCGCCGGCGAGAAGCAATGCCGGCAGTCCACGCAATCTCATCAACGTCTCCTCGGGCCCCCGCCGCCCGTGTCAAATCTCGCCGCGCTCTACACGCTGCGGCGGCGGAGCGAAAGGACGATGCTTCGCCGGGGCTTAACCCGGGGTTAGCGGCCTAGGTTCTTGAAGGCGATCGTGAAGATGTAGCTGCTGCCCGCGCGGAAGTCGCGGTCGGTGATATAGTCGCGCCGCCACGTCACGCCGAAACGGAAGCAGCTGTCCTCGTACTGGACGCCGATGCGGTGGCGGACGGGCGCGAAGCCGTCGGTCGTCGAAGTCGGTTCCTGCTGCTTGGTTGTCAGGTCGATGATGACCGAGCCAAACGCCGACCAGAAGCGCGAGAACGCGACGCGGGCGCCGGCGCGGACCTCCTGCAGATCGGTCAGGTCCTCGAGCGTGATGTTGCGGTTGACGTTGGCGTAGCCGACCGTGAGGTACGTCTGCGCGGTGCCGACCGACACGTCGATCTCGTTCCGGCGGAAGACGCCGTCGCTGCTGTCGATGCGGAAGCGATGGGTCAGCGAGAACAGGCTGCCATATTGCAGGGTGGTGCGGCCGACGATGTCGGAGAACTCGCCCGACAGGCCGGTCCCCTGGAGGAACGGGACCGAGCCGTTGCCCGAGATCCGCAGGCTCTCGCCGACCTCGGTGGTGATCGCGAGGCGCGGGCGGGTGAAGCCGTACTGCAGGCCATAGGTCACCCGGCTGCCGCTTTCGAAACGGTCCTCGCCGCTGAAGCGGTTGAGATCGAACAGGCTGGTGTCCTCGAGGTCGATCGAGCGCGCGTCTTCGTTCGGTATGCCGCGATTGAGGTGGAGCGGCGCGACGCTGACCTGGACGCGGGGCGTGATCGTCTGCGTGCCGCCGAGCAGCGGCCCGGCGAACGGCCATTCGGCGTCGACCGCCGCCACGGCGATGCCGCGTGTCTGGAACCCCGGCAGGCCGGCGTAGGTCGGCAGCGTCGCGCCCCGGGGGTTCTCGGTATCGTACAGGTCGCCGCGGACGAGACCGGTCCCGGTCAGGCGGACCCCGAACCCGGTGAGGACGCTGCGCGTCCACTTCGCCGAGGCCAGCGCGCGCTGGACGTCCTGCCCGTCGGTGCGGACGAGATTCATGCTGTTGGCGGCGATGTCGAGCTGACCGCCGAGGAACTTGTCCTCGGGACGCCAGTCATAGTCGATCAGCGGCAGCACGATCGGCGTGCTGTCGGGGCCCTTGTTCGCGCGGAGGTTCTGGAAGCCCCAGCCGGCGATCGAAAGGTACGAATTCGTCCGGAAGCGCTCGAAGTCGAGGGTGTTGCGCAGCGAGTCATCGTAATCGATATTGTACCGGCGATCGAACGTATCATCGCTCGACAGGCGCATCGAAAAAGTCGCGCGCCATTCTTCGCTCAACTGCAGCCGCCCATTGGTCTCGAAGTAGCCGCGGACGCGCTGTCCCTTGTCGACCTGGGTGACGCCGTCAGGGGCGAAGTCGATAACGTCGCCACCGGTTAGATAGGCGCGGAACTGGACCGGGCCGATCCCGAACAGCTGACGCCCGCGGACGTCGAGCGCGGGCTTGGCGCCGGTGAACAGCCATGGCTTGATCGTCAGGTCGCGATCGGGACCGAGGTCGAGATGGTAGGGGACCCCGATCCCGGCCCCGAGTGTGTTGTTGATCACGAACTCGGGCAGCAACACCCCCGACGCGCGCCCGCTGCTGCCGTCGGGGTGCGAGAAGGCGGGCAGATAGACGATCGGCACGCCAAGGATTTCGACCCGCGCCTTCTGGTACGAAATCCGGTGCTTGACCGGGTCATGGGTGATCTTGACTGCCTTGATCGCCCACACCGGCGTCTTCGGACAGCCGTCGCTCGTCTCGACCGCACACGGCGAGTAGATTGCGCGGTTGAGCACGCTGCGCCCGTTGACGCGGACCCCCGATACCGCCGCGAGCCGCCCGCCGTCGGCGAGGACGAGCAGGATATTGTCGATCGCCCCGTCCTTGAGCGAGTCGGTCAGGATGACGCGGTCGCCGTACGCCTTGTTGCCCTGCGGATCGATCGTCGCGACGTTGCCGCGCGCTTCGACCTGGCCCGATGCGCGGTTATAGATCACCGTGTCGGCGGTTAGCTTGTACTGGTCGCGATTGATCTGGACGTGCCCGGTCGCGGTGACGACCTGCTCGTCGTCGGAATAATCCATCGCGTCGGCGGCGAAGTCGATGACGTCGCCCGGCTTCGCGAGGTCTGCATTCCCGTCGAGCAGCGACGGTTGCGCCGCGGGAACGGCCGGTACCTGCGCGAATGCCAGCGCGCCGCCCGGCGCCGTGCCTTGCGCGAGCGCAATCGACGGCAGGAAAGCAAGACCGGCGAGCAGGGCAGGGCGGAGGGGCAAGCTTCACTTTCGCATGGGCGCGCGGCGTCGCGCGTTCATACGGTGGGGGTGCCAAGGTCGCAAGGCGGCCCCGGGGGTTTGCGTGCGGCCGGGGCGGGGCGTAGACCCGACCTGCCTTACTGTGCCGTCCGAGGACCTCCGAACATGCTGATCCATTACGCCGCGACCGCCCCCGCCGGGTTTTCGGGCGCGCTCGTCGTCGTCGTCGCCAAGGACGCCGCGCTGGCCGGCGCGGCGCGCACGCTCGACGAGACCACCGGCGGGCAGATCGCGCGGGCGATCGCTGCGGCGCGCTTCGACGGCGAC
>CAXTPH010000192.1:0-5200 GCA_964245955.1 uncultured Sphingomonadaceae bacterium
TCGGATACAGCCGGAAGTAGTTCTGGAAGGTGATCGACGCGAGCGTCTGGTTCTCGGGCATGATGTCGACGCCTTCCTTGGCTTCGACCGCCTGGTGCAGTCCCTCCGCCCAGCGCCGCCCGTCCATCATCCGCCCGGTAAATTCGTCGATGATGATGACCTTGCCGTCGCGGACGATGTAATCGGTGTCGCGCCGGTAGATCATGTTGGCGCGCAGCGCCTGGTTGAGGTGATGCACGACCTGCGTGTTCTCGTAGTCGTACAGGTTTTCGCCCTCGAGCAGCCCCGCCACCTCGAGCGCGCGCTCGGCCTTCTCGGTGCCGTCCTCGGTCAAGATGACCTGCTTCTGCTTCTCGTCGATCTCGACATCGACCGGCCCGAGCGTCTTCACCATCGCGTCGACGCGCATGTAGAGCTCGGACTTGTCGTCGGTCGGGCCGGAGATGATCAACGGGGTCCGCGCCTCGTCGATCAGGACCGAATCGACCTCGTCGGTGACCGCGAAGTTGAACGGCCGTTGGACCATCTGCTCGCGCGCGTACTTCATGTTATCGCGCAGATAGTCGAAGCCGAATTCGTTGTTGGTGCCGTAGGTGATGTCGGCGGCATAGGCGGCGCGGCGGGTGTCGTCGTCGAGGTTGGGGACGATGACCCCGACCTCCATGCCGAGGAAGCCGTAGACCCGGCCCATCCACTCGGCGTCGCGCGAGGCGAGATAGTCGTTGACGGTGACGACGTGGACGCCCTTGTCCTCGAGCGCGTTGAGATAGACCGCGAGCGTCGCCACCAGCGTCTTGCCCTCGCCGGTCCGCATCTCGGCGATCTCGCCGCGATGGAGGACGATGCCGCCGATCATTTGGACGTCGTAGTGGCGCTGGCCAAGCGCGCGCTTGGCGGCTTCGCGCACCGTCGCGAACGCCTCGGGCAGCAGGTCGTCAAGCGTCTCACCCGCCGCCAGCCGGGCGCGGAAGGCAGCGGTCTGCGCCTTGAGTGCGTCGTCGGACATCGCCGAGATGGCGGGCTCGTGGCTGTTGATCCGGGCGACGAGCGGGGCGAGCGAGCGGACGTAACGCTCGTTCGACGAGCCGAAGATGCGCTTCGCGATGCCTGCAAACATTCAGAACCCTAACCGAAGACCGGGGCGCTGGCGCGCTCGACCGGGACCGGCGGGACATAGGCAGGGGGCCGGGTTTAGTCAATTCGACGCGGCGAACGCCGCCCCCGGCGCGGCCTATTTCGGCGACACCGTGCCGGTGGCGAAGCCGACACTGAACAGCGCCATTGCCCGGACCGCGGTGCCGCCCGCGTCGCGCACCACCGGCCGCACGGCCCCCGTCAGCGCCGTGCACCCCGCCCGGTCGAGCGCCGCACTGCCGCTCGACCGCTCGACCGTGCACGTCTCGACCTTGCCCGTCGGGTCGGCGACGACGCGGAGATCGGCGACGGCCCCTGGTGCCGCACGGTCGACGGCGAGCGCGAAATCGACGCCGGGTGCGGGCAGCGGGCGGTTGACCGCGAAACCCTGGTGGACGAGCGCCGCGACCGGTTGACCGGCCTCGTCGCGCGCGGGGGCAAATCGCGCCATGCGTAGTGCCCGATCGCACGCGGCGTGGTCGACGCGCGACGAGCCGCTCGACTCAACAATCCGGCAGCCAGTGACGCGGCCCGACGCGTCAACGAACAGATCGGTCCACGCCAGCATCGGCGCGATGGTATCGGCCATGACCGACGCCTGCGAAATATCGAGCGCCCGGGGAGCGAACCGCGGCTCCGGCATCATCCCGAGCGCGGAACCGGCAACCAGCGCGAGCAACATCGGATGTCTCCCCGCGCGCCAGACAGCAAAGCCGCCGCGGCGTGTCAACCACGCCGCGGCCGCCTTGTCGGTCAGACGTCAGGGCTTAGCGGTACCGCCAGCCGCCGCGATAATGATAGCGGTTCGCGTAATAGCGGCGGCCGTCCCAATAGCCGCGACCGGGGTAGAAGCCGCCGACGACGACGCCGGGGGCGACGAACGCCGGACCGCGGCCGCCCATCGGACGGCAATGCCCCGCCGGGCCGCGGAAGAAGCCGCGTCCGCAGCCGTCGCGCGCCTCGGCAGCGGTGCCGGCGGCGAGCGTCGCCGCGGCGAGCGCGATTGCCAGAAATTTGTTCATATCATCCTCTCCTCACATCGAAGGCCGATAAACGCCGGCCCAGCCGAACCGTTCCGGTGTCGATCCGAAACCGGCAGTTCGCCTTTCGGTGTACGCCGTCCGGCTGAAGACCCGCTGAACGGGCGCGGCATCTTGTCTTGGCGGCCGACGGTCGGCACAGCGTTTGACCATGTCGACGCCCTCCCCCCTCGCCCGCCCCTTCCCCGCGATGCCGCCGCTCGCCGGGGTCCGCATCGGCACCGCGACGGCGGGCTACAAGGCGTGGACGCGCGCCGACGTCACGCTCGTCGAATTCGCGCCCGGCACGACGGTTGCGGGGGTGACGACGCGGTCGAAATGCCCATCGCCCGAGGTCGAATGGTGCCGCGCGGCGCTGACCGGCGGCAGCGCCCGCGCGCTGATGGTCAATGCCGGCAACTCGAATGCGTTTACCGGCTCGGCCGGGCGCGACGCGAGCCGGGCGCAGGTCGAGACCGTCGCGGCGGCGTGCGGCTGCGCCGTGTCCGAGGTGTTCGTCGCCTCGACCGGGGTGATCGGCGTGCCGCTCCCGGTCGACAAGGCGACCGGAGTCGTCGCCGCCGCGCACGCGGCGCTGGGGTCGGCGAGCTTCGCGGATGCGACGCACGCGATCGGCACGACCGACACCTTCGCCAAGGGGGCGGTCGCGACCGCGTTCATCGGTTCGACCAAGGTGACCGTATACGGCATCGTCAAGGGATCGGGGATGATCGCGCCCGACATGGCGACGATGCTCGGCTTCGTCTTCACCGACGCCGTCGTCGCCGCGCCGCTGCTCCAGCGGCTGCTGACCGCCGCGACCGCCGACACGTTCAACGCGATCACCGTCGACAGCGACACCTCGACGTCGGACACCGTCCTTGCGTTCGCCACCGGCGCCGCCGGCAACGCGCCGATCGCTGCCGAGACCGACCCGGGGGCCGATGCCATCGCCGCCGCGCTCGCCGATGTCTGCAAGCAGCTTGCCCAACTCGTCGTTCGCGACGGCGAGGGCGCGACCAAGTTCGTCACCGTCACGGTCGACGGGGCCGAGGACGACCGCGCGGCAAAGGTCATCGCGCTGTCGATCGCCAATTCGCCGCTGGTCAAGACCGCGATCGCCGGCGGCGACGCCAACTGGGGCCGCGTCGTCATGGCGGTCGGCAAGGCCGGCGAGGCCGCCGACCGCGACCGGCTCGACATTCGCTTCGGCCCGATGCGCGTCGCGGCGAACGGCGCGGTCGTCGACGGCTACGACGAGGCGCCGGTTGCGCGGCACCTGGCGGGCAGCGAGATCGAGATCGGCGTCGACCTTCACCTCGGGCCGGGGCATGCGCGGGTGTGGACGTGCGACCTGACGCACGGCTACATCAGCATCAACGCGGATTACCGCAGCTGAGGGGACAGCGATGACGACGGCGATCCTGTGGCCGACCTTCGTGCTCGTCGCGCTGATCTTCGCGGTTTGGGTCCAGATTCCGTTCCGCCGCGCCGCGCACATCAAGGCGAACCCGCCGAAGCGAGAGGACTTCGCCACCGGTGACGCGGCGCGGCGCTATTTCGGTCCGGTCGACCTGCCGGCGAACAACCTCGCCAACCTGTTCGAGATGCCGGTGCTGTTTCTCGCGCTGGTGCCGCTGCTGATGCTGACGCGCCACGCCGGGCATATCGAGGTCGTCCTCGCCTGGGTGTTCGTCGCCCTGCGCATCGCCCATAGCGTGATCCACACCGGCCAAAACGCGATCCGCATCCGGTTTCTCGTCTATGTCGCGTCGTGTGCGGTACTGCTGGCGATGTGGCTCGGCTTCGCGCTCGACATCGCGCTGGGGAGATAGAATGACGATCGTCCTGCATCATTACGAGACCTCGCCGTTCAGCGAGGTGCTGCGGCTCGCGCTCGGGCTGAAGAATGCCGAATACTGGTCGGTGATCATCCCCAACATCGCGCCGAAGCCGCTGCTGACGCCGCTGACCGGCGGCTATCGCAAGACCCCGGTGCTACAGATCGACGCCGACATCTATTGCGACACGGCGGTCGCGGCGCAGGCGATCGAGGCGCTGCCGGGGCCGACGCTCTATCCCGAACCGCTCGGCCGCGCGGGCGACTTCATCGCGGCGATGGCGGGCGGCCCGATGTTCTTCGCCGCCGTCGGCGCGGCGATGGCCCCGATCGCCGACAAGATCCCCGACGCCTTCTGGGCCGACCGGGCGGCGCTGTTCGGCCTGTCGCGCGACCGCGTGGCGGCGATGGCCCCGCACAGCTGCGCCCAATTCACCGCGGGGATGGCGCGGCTCGATGCCAGTCTCGACGGGCGCGACTTCGTCGGCGGCGACGCGCCGGGCTATGCCGATTTCGCGCTGTACATGCTCGCATGGTTCCAACGCCGCTTCGACCACGCCGCGCCGATCCTCGCGCCATATGCGAACGTCGTGGCATGGGAGGGGCGGATCAAGGCGATCGGCCATGGCCACCCGCATACGACCGATGCCCAGGATGCGCTCGCGCTCGCGCACGACGCTACTCCCGATTTGAGCGAGGCGGTCGCGCCGGGATCGGGCTTCACCGCCGGGCAGGCGGTGACGGTGGCGACCGATGACCCGGGGGCAGACCAGGTCGCGGGTACACTCGTCCGGCTATCCGACCATGCGATCGTCATTCGCCGCGACGACCCCGACGCAGGGACCGTCGCGGTGCACTTCCCGCGGCTGGGGCAGATCCTGCGACCGGCCTAGGCGACCTTCTGCGCCGCGTCGCCGAGCTCGCCCTCGAGCCAGCTCTTGAGCTGCGACTTCGGCGCGGCGCCGACCTTGGTCGCGACGGCGGTGCCGTCCTTGAACAGGATCATCGTCGGGATGCCCCGGACGCCGTAGCGGGTCGGCGCGTCGGGGTTCTCGTCGATGTTGAGCTTGACGATGTCGACGCCGGCGAGCTCGTCGTTGATCTCCTCGAGCGCCGGGCCGATCTGCCGGCACGGCCCGCACCATTCGGCCCAGAAGTCGACGAGCACCGGCCGGCTCGACTGGAGGACGTCGGTGGTGAACGAGGC
>CAXTPH010000193.1:0-5198 GCA_964245955.1 uncultured Sphingomonadaceae bacterium
CCGCAGCTTCCTTCGCCAGGCGATCGCCGACGGCTTCTTCCACGCCGACATGCATCAGGGCAATCTCTTCGTCCTGCCGGGCGAGGGCGGCCGCGCCCGGATCGGCGTGATCGATTTCGGCATCATGGGACGGCTCGACCGGCGGGCGCGGGTGTATCTCGCCGAGATCCTCTACGGGCTGCTGACCGGCAACTATCGCCGCGTCGCCGAAATCCACTTCGAGGCGGGCTATGTCCCGGCGCACCACGACATCGGTGAATTCGCCACCGCATTGCGCGCGGTCGGGGAGCCGATTCGCGGGCTGGCGGCGCGCGACATCTCGATCGCCAACCTGCTCGACGGACTGTTCGCGATCACGCGCAGCTTCGACATGGCGGTCCAGCCGCACCTGTTGCTCCTCCAGAAGACGATGGTCATGGTCGAGGGCGTTGCGCTGACGCTCGATCCCGACGTCAACATGTGGGAAGTCGCCGAACCGTTCGTCCGCAACTGGATGAGGGGCGAACTCGGGCCGCTGTCGCGCGGCGCCGATGCGCTCGTCCTCGGCCTGCGGTCGCTGAGCGAGCTGCCGCGCGTCTTCCGCCAGCTCGTCGCGAAAGTGCCCGTCGAAGGCGCCGCCCCGCTCGGCCCGCAGCTCGTCGAAGCCATTCCCGAGCTTGCCGTCCGCGCGCGCTTGCAGCCGTCGTGGTGGCTGGCGGTGCCGCTTGTCGCGACGGGGATCGCGATCGGGGTCGCCGCGAAGGCGTTGTTCTAGGCGGCGGCGCTGCGCCCGGCGGCGGACGGCGCGCCGAATTCGATGGTATAGCTGCACTCGCCCGGCGTGTGGATCAGCGGCGCCCGCATCTGGCGCGCCATGCCGGTAATGATCCGCACCGCCGGGGCTGCGCGATCGACCATCGCGTCGTCGCAGAACGGGGCCGACTTGATCGTCAGCGATGCCGTCCCCGACGCGCTCGACCGCGCCTCGATCACGACCTGCGCGGCGTCGGGCGCTTTGAGCCGGGCGGCGAGCGTGACCAGTTCGGTGATCAGGAACGCGACCGGCACCGCGGTATCCTGCGCGACGACCACCCGGGCGACGTCGACCTTGATCCGCGGGCTGGCGCCCTCGACCGCGCCGATGTTCTGCTCGAGCGCGGCGGCGAGGTCGGTCGCGAGCGCGCGCAGGTCGACGCCGTCGGCGGTGTCGCCGTCGTACATCCAGCGGTGGACGAGCGCGAGCGCACCGACCCGCGCCTGGATCGTCGAATAAGCGCGCGACACCTCGCTGCTCGACGTCTCGCGCGCCTGGAGGGACAACAGGCTGGCGACGATCTGGAGGTTGTTCTTGACCCGGTGATGGACCTCGCGGGTCAGGCGCTTCTGCTCGTCGAGCGCACTCTGCATCGCCTCGTCGTGGCGCGCGCTGTCGTTCGCCAGCCGGTCGAACGCGCCTGCGAGTGCGGTCATCTCGGCGCTCAGATAGTCGGTCGCGCCGATCCGGACGGTCGTTTCCCCGGCCGCGTAGCGCTCGACGGCGGCGCGCATCGCGGTCAGCGGCTTGACCAGCAGCCGGTCGGCGATCAGCCAGCCGATCGCCAGCGCCGCGAGCCACATCAACAGCGGCAGCGCGAGCCCGATCCAGCGGCTCGGCGACACATGGCCGGCGTGGAACAACAGCGCCCGATACGCCGACAGCGTGACATAGGTCGCAAGGCCGCCGAGCGGCAGCAGCGCCGCCGTCAGCGCGACGATCACCTTCACCGACAGCGGCCAATCCTGGAACCAGCGGACGGGCGCGGTTCTAGCCGTAGGCTTCATTTCGCATCAGTCCCGAACCTAACCCAGCTTGCGCAGCAGGTCCTCGAACGCCTGTGGCAGTGGTTCGGCGGCAGCTTCGTCGAAAATTTGGCGCAGGCGTGACCCGATTGCCGCAGCGCGCTGGGCGGGCGGAGCAGCCAGCTCCGCCAAGTCGGATGCGGCATTGACGGGGTCCGGAGCCTTCATCGACGGTTGATTATCCTTGGATACTCGGTCGTGTACCGAAACTCGTTACAATTCGGAAACAAAAAAGCTGCCTATCTGTTCGTCTCGCGCGCAACCGTCTAAGGCACTTTCCGACCGCGCGGAACACACTGTTTGATGAAGGACCCTCGATGTCGTTAGCTTCGGAAATCGCGCCACACCTGCCCTATCTCCGTCGTTACGCCCGCGCGCTGACCGGCAGCCAAAGCCATGGCGATGCCTTCGTGCGCGCCGCGCTCGAGGCGATCGTCAGTGCCCCGGGGGATTTTCCGCGCGACGTCGATGCCCGGCTCGGCTTGTACAAGACGTTTCACGCGATCTGGTCGACCGCCAACGTCGACGTTGCGCCCGAACCGACCGATGCCGCCGCTTTCGAGCGCGTCGCGCAGGACCGGCTCGCCGCGATCACGCCGCTGTCGCGCCAGGCGCTGCTGCTGACCGCTATGGAAGGCTTCACCAACGACGACGCCGCCTATCTGATCGACGCGACGCCGGGCGACGTCGCCGGCCTCGTCGCCGAGGCGCTCGCCGAGATCGACCGCCAGACCGCGACGCGCGTCCTCATCATCGAGGACGAGCCGATCATCGCGATGGACCTCGAATCGATCGTCCACGACCTCGGTCATGAGGTGACGGGGGTAGCGGTGACGCGCGACGAGGCGGTGGCGCTGGCGAAGTCGGCCAAGCCCGGCCTCGTTCTCGCCGACATCCAGCTCGCCGACGCGAGTTCGGGGATCGACGCGGTCAAGGACATCCTCGCTGAATTTAGCGTGCCGGTGATCTTCATCACCGCCTTCCCCGAGCGGCTCTTGACCGGCGAGCGGCCCGAGCCGACCTTCCTGATCACCAAGCCGTTCCAGCGGTCGACGGTGAAGGCGGCGATCGCGCAGGCGCTGTTCTTCAACTCGACCGCCAGCTTCTCGTCGTAAGGAGGCCGGAAATGACCGAGCCAGACAAGCCGATCGTCAAACCCACGACCGAAGTTCGCGCCGGGTCGAAGACGCTCGCTAACCGCAATGTGATGTTCATTTCGCTGGCGGTCGTCGTTGTTGCATTTGTCGCGTTGCTGCTCATCTATCGCTGATGCCCAGTCACAATCGCGCGCGATCCGGAGACCCGTCATGACCTACGTTGCCGGCAAGGCGCGCAATGCAACGCGTGCCAAGCCCGTCGCTGCCGCGCCGCATTCGGATGCGGTCCGCGATATCGGTTCGTACCTGCGGACCGCGTTCGCCGACGCCGCCGATGCCGAACTGCCGCCGCTGTTCGCCGATCTACTGGCCAAGCTCGGCGAAGGCGAGGAGAAGGCGGTCTATGTCCGCCCGGAGGCGCTGTCGGACGGCGACTTCAAGACCCAACTCGGGCAGGTCATCCCGCACCTCCGCGCGTTCGGGCGCTCGCTGTCGGGCAGTCGCGATCTTGCCGACGACCTCGTCCAGGAGACGCTGCTCAAGGCTTGGGCGGCGCGCGACCGTTTCCAGGCGGGGACGAACATGCGCGCGTGGACCTTCATCATCCTGCGCAACCTGTTCCTTAGCCAGATGCGGCGCGCGCGCTTCAAGGGCGAGTGGGACGATTTCACCGCCGACCGGCTGCTGGCGATGCCGGCGGGGCAGGACCGGCAGATCGATCTGAGCGACCTCCAGCGCGGGCTGCTCCAGCTGCCACAGGCGCAGCGCGAGGCGCTGATCCTCGTCGGTGCTGGCGGTTTCGCCTATGAGGAGGCGGCGTCGATCTGCAATTGCGCGGTCGGCACGATCAAGAGCCGTGTCGCCCGCGGGCGCGCCGCGCTCGAGATCATCCTGACCGAGGGGCTGCTGCCGTCGCGGCGCCTCGACGCCGATGCGCAGGGGGTGTCGCCGCTCAACCAGATCATGGGCCAGGTCGACAACCTCGCGCGCGGCTAGGCGCTACGCGTCGAGGACGAAGATCGGATCGAAGCCGCCGAAGATCATCCGCTTGCCGTCGAACGGCGGCGGTGCCCCCGCCATCCGCGGGTCGGTCCGCATCTTGTCCATCGCCGCGTCGCGCGTCGCGCGGTCGGGCCATTCGAT
The DNA here is from genome assembly GCA_964245955.1 of uncultured Sphingomonadaceae bacterium. Lineage (GTDB taxonomy): Bacteria > Pseudomonadota > Alphaproteobacteria > Sphingomonadales > Sphingomonadaceae > Polymorphobacter_B. Next base: position 4,059 of record CAXTPH010000193.1, read on the forward strand.
CCACGCAAACACGACGGTCTCCGCCTCGGTCGCCTGCACCGCGCGGCGGAAGTCGGTCGTGTGACCGGCGGCAACGTCGTCACCCCAACCTTCGACGACGCGGGTCGCACCGAATTCGATGAACATCGCGTCGACCAGCCGCGCATGGTCGAGGAACGCTGTGCGGTTCTCGGTCGGAACGGCGATGACGAACCCGTCGAGGTACATCGCACCTATCCCTTGATCGGCGTCGCGATCGACCAGACATGGCCGAACGGGTCGCCGAGGTGGCCGTAGCGATCGCCCCAGAACATGTCCTGCAACGGCATCCGCACCGTCGCCCCCGCCGCGACCGCGCGCGCGAACCATGCATCGGCGTCGTCGACCTGAAGGTGAAGGACGGTCCCGGCGGGCGGCCCCTCGGGCGTCGCGCCCGGTCCTTTATATTCGGGGAAATCGTCGTTGAGCAGCAGCGACGCGCCGTTGATTTCGAGGTGTGCGTGCATCAGCCGGACCCCGTCGTCGGCAAGCATACGCACCAGCTCCTCGGCCGCGAACGCCGCCTTGTAGAAGTCGATCGCCTCGGCGGCGCGGTTATGCAGGATCAGAATGTGCGGAGTCAGGCCGCTTGTCGGGCCCTGGTTTTCGGTCACCATCTGGTATCTCCCTGCGGCGTCGAGTCGCAGTCACCAGATTAGCAGATCGCAGCGGTCGGCCAAGCTCGCCCGCAATGATGAACACGTCGGCAAACTCATCCCGCGCGACGCCATCGGTTGCGTTTCCGACGCCGGCACACGCCGGCGCCGCCGGTGCCAGGATCGCGCGATACTGCCGGAACGGTGTCGCCGGGACGGAGCCGCTTTCGGTGGTTCGCGTCAGCTGGTGGGCAGCTTCCTGATCAGCGTATCGATCTCCTGGTCGCTGAGGCCTGCGGTCCCCGACGCGGCCAGCACGAGCGCCATCGCCAGCAGCAGATGCGGCTGGCGAAGGCCGGCATCGGCAATGCCGTCGTCCCAGCCCCCCTTGATAAACGAGCCGTCGGCCTTGCTCAGGAAGACGTGCTCCTTGTTGCCGACTTTGACGTGGGCGCCGCCGTTCGAATAATTGTGAACGTGCGGTTGGGCCTTCGACCCGCCGACAAATTCGGACTTTGAGTTGAAC
>CAXTPH010000194.1:0-5193 GCA_964245955.1 uncultured Sphingomonadaceae bacterium
TCGTCCTCGCCGAGTCGGCGTACGCGCCCGAGCCGGCGATGGCCTTTGCCGCGCTCAATTATCCCGACGTGCTGATGCTCGAAGGCGGCTACCAGTTTGCGCCGCCGCTGCCGTTCGTGCCCGGCGTCGAAGGGGCGGGGACGATCGTCGCGGTGGGAGCGGGGGTCGACCCGGTGCGGATCGGGGCGGCGGTCATCGTCGGCGCGCGCTTCGGCGCGCTTGCCGAACGGGTGACGCTGCCGGTCGCGGCGACGCGCACGGTGCCGGCGGGGCTCGACCTCGCCGCGGCGGCGGGGTTCACCGTCGGCGCGCTGACTGCCTATGTCGGGCTCGTCCGGCGCGGACGGCTGACCGCGGGCGAGCGGGTCGCGGTGATCGGCGCGGGCGGCGGCACCGGGCTGGCCGCGGTCGGCGTCGCCAAGGCGCTCGGTGCGACCGTCGTCGCGCTCGCCTCAACCCCGGCGAAGCTCGCTGCCGCGCGCGAGGCGGGAGCCGACGAGGTGGTGCTGATCGACCGCTCCGGCACGGTACCGGAATTCACCCCGGTCGACGTCGTCTTCGACCCCGTCGGCGGCGCGGCGACCGGACCGCTCGTCGACCAATTGCGGCGCCGTGGGCGCTATCTGATCATCGGCTTCGTCGCCGGGATCGCCGACGTACCCTTCGACCGCATCGCGGCGCGCGAGATCGAGGTCATCGGCGTCCGAGCGGGCGAATATGCCCGGCGCGATCCGGCCGGCGGCGCGGCGAACCTCGCCGCGATCGACGCGCTCGCGGCCGCCGGCCTCGTGCCGAATATTGGCCTCCACCTACCGCTCGACGAGGCAGCGTCAGCGTTCGCGGCGATGGCCGACGGCACGCTGGTCGGCAAGGCGGTTATCGACTGCCGCGTCTAGGCGCGTCCGAACGGCCGATTGAGCCGGACAATGGTGCCGTTGAGGCACGCGGCGAAGCTGACCCACGCGAAATAGGGGACGATCAGCCACGTCGCCTGCACCGAATACGGCCGCAGCCCGATCAGCAGCGCGACGAGCGAACTCCACAGGAACATGACCTCGATCACCGCCCAGTCGGGCCGGCGGAACTTGAAGAACAGCGGGCTCCACAGGAAGTGACAAACGGCGTTGACCCCGAACAGGACGAGGACCGCGGTCCGCCCGGCCTCGTCGGTCGCGCCGCGCCACGCGAGCACGGCGGCCCACGCCCATAATGCAAGGATGAGCGACCACGCCGGCCCGAACAGCCAGTTCGGCGGGTTCCATGCAGGCTTGCTGAGCGTCCGGTACCATTCGCCGACCGGGGTCAGCAGCCCGCCGCCGATCGTCAGGAACAGCGCGGCGGCGATCGCGACAAGGACGGGCGTGGACATGGGCAATGCTCTCGGCTGCGGCGGCTCCGGCGTCAACGCCGGGCAAGCCAAAGTTCCCCCCGCTCCGCCCGATAATCATGTCGGGTGGCGCGTCGTGGCGGCTGCCGCGGTCGCCTGCGTCACTGTCGCTCCCTCGCCTGGATCGGCGGCACGCTCACGGGAACGGCAGCACCGGGGACCGTGGCAAGTGGCTATGGCCTCAGCGCCAACCGGCAGAATAGGGCCATCAGTTTCACCGGTCTATTTCGGCAATTTTCACCTCGGCGTCGGCTTCAACCTCGTCGACGGCGGAAGGATCGCGAGTAGCTGGTTCACACGCATACGCTCCGACAGGATCGACGTGTCGCTGTCGCGCAATGGGATCGACTAGGCGGTGCGCTGGAGGATGGGGTGGGATTCGAACCCACGGTGAGCTTGCACCCACGGCGGTTTTCAAGACCGCTGCCTTAAACCACTCGGCCACCCATCCGGTACCGGCGTCGCTTCTGACCCTATCCACCGGCGGTTGCAACCCATCGGCGCGCGGGGCATTGCACCCCGCGATGACCATACGAGCCGATTTCAGCGCGTTGACGGCGATCGTGCTTGCGTGGCCGGCCGGGGCGCAGCCGGTGACGACGCCGGCGGCGCCGATCCCGACGGTTCCGCGTGTCGACCCCGAACTGACCCGCCCGCTGACGCCGCTCGCCGAATTCACCGTCGACCCCGTGGCCGCGCCGGTCGCGAGCGGCAAGCCGACGGTGCTCCGCTACGACGTCAAGCTGGCCGGTCTCGCCGGAACCGGGGTCACGGCGCAGTTCGACGGCCTGTCGACCCTCCGCGGCAACAAGCGCCAGAGCGAGAGCGCGGCGCAGATCGCCGCGCGAGCCGACGAGGACGTCAAGCTGCTCGAGAAGTTGCTCCGCGCCGACGGCTATTTCGACGCGCGGGTCGACCGGGCGATCGTGCCGGTGACCGGCGACGCGACGCGCTTCACGGTGACGCTGACCGCGACGCCGGGCGAACGTTACCGGCTGACGACGATCACCCTGACCGGCCCGGCGACGGTGCCGCCACTGCTGGCGCGTCAGGCACTCAGGCTCGATCCCGGCGCACCGATCGTCGCGACCGACATCGAAAGCGCCGAGGCGAACATCAAGCTGCGGCTGCCCGAGCAGGGCTATCCGTTCGTCACGCTCGGCCCGCGCGACATCGCGCTCGACGACGTCACGCACGGCGGCGACTACACGCTGCCGGTCGCCCCTGGCGTCCGGTCGCGCTTCGCCGGCATCCGGCTCGGCGGCGACCCGGTGCTCGCCGGGCCGCACGTCGCGGTCATCGCCCGGTTCAAGCGCGGCGACCTGTACGACAACCGCAAGGTCGACGACCTCCGCCGCGCGCTCGTCGCGACGAGCCTGTATTCGTCGGTGTCGATCGAGCCGGTGCCGACCACGACGGTCGATAGCGATGGCACCGCCCCGGTCGACCTGCTCGTCAAGGGCGGGCGCGGCCCGAAGCGGACGCTGAGCGGCAGCGCCGGCTATGCGACCGGCGAGGGCATCAAGCTGCAGGGGTCGTACATCAACCGCAACCGCTTCCCGCCAGAAGGTGCGCTCGAGTACGACGTCATCGCCGGGAACCAGCTGCAGTCGGTCGGGGCGACGTTCCGCCGGTCGAACGCCGGGCAGCGCGACCGCAGCTTCCAGACGTCATTGACCGCCGCGAACCAGGACTTCGCCGCGTATAACGCCAAGACGGTGACCCTCGCGGCGTCGCTGGCGCGGCTGAGCACGCCGATCTGGCAGAAGCGCTGGACATGGTCGGCGGGGGTCGAGCTCGATGCATCGCAGGAGCATGATTTCGACACGACGCGATCGACTTCGAACGCGCGGCTGTACGGTATTGCCGCCGTCCCCTTGCAGCTCGGCTTCGACAGCAGCGACAACCTGCTGGACCCGACGCGCGGCTTCCGCGTCACCGTCCGCAACAGCCCCGAACTCAGCTACCAGAGCAGCATCTTCGGCTACGACCGCAGCCAGATCGAGGCGACCGCGTATCGCCGCGTCACGTCGAAGATCGTCCTTGCCGGGCGGCTGCGAACCGCCGAGATTTTCGGCGCGTCGACCGCACAGATTGCGCCGACGCGGCGGGTCTATGCCGGTGGCGGCGGGTCGGTGCGCGGGTTCGGCTATCAGGAACTCGGGCCCAAGGACGTCAACAACGCACCGATCGGCGGACGCAGCTCGGTCGAGTTCGGCGCCGAGGTGCGCTACCGCTTCGGCGATTTCGGGGTCGTGCCGTTCCTCGACGGCGGGCGGGTGTACGACGCGTCGCTGCCGAAGCTGACCGGGCTGCGCTACGGCGCGGGGATCGGCGGGCGCTATTACACCAATTTCGGGCCGCTGCGGTTCGACGTGGCGACGCCGATCGCACGCAAGCCCGGTGAGTCGCCGGTGTCGGTCTACATCTCGATCGGCCAGGCGTTCTGATGGGCCGGATCGTCGCGCGCATCTTCCTCGGCCTGCTGATTGTCATCGCGCTGCTCGTGGTCGGGGTCGCGGCCATCGACACCGGTCCCGGCCACGGCCTTGCGACGCGGCTGATTGCGGGGCTCAAGCCGGCGAACGGGCTGCGCTATTCTGTCGGCACGATCGACGGGTCGATCTACGGCCGGATGACGCTGCGCGACGTCGTCGTGCGCGACCCGAAGGGCGTCGTCGCGACGATCCCGGCGGTGACGGTCGACTGGCACCCGGGCTCGCTCGTCCACAACAAGGTCGCTGCCGACCTGGTCGATGCCGACCTCGTCACCGTCCTGCGGCGTCCCGAGCTGCTGCCGACCCCGCCCGGCCCGCTGCTGCCCGACATCGACATCGCGATCGGCAAGCTCGCGGTGCGACGACTCGTGCTCGAGGCACCGGTAACCGGCACTCGGCAGGAGATCGCGCTCGCCGGCGACGCCGACATCGCCAGCGGGCGGGCGAGAATCAGTGCCGATATCGTCGCGACGCGGGGCGACCGGCTGATGGTCAAGCTCGACGCCATGCCCGACGCCGACCGGTTCATGGTCGACGCGCACCTCGTTGCGCCGGTCGGTGGGGTTGTCGACGGGCTGGCGAAGCTCGGCAAGCCGGTCACCGCCGATATTGGTGGTGATGGGACTTGGACCGCGTGGACGGGCAAGGCGCGGGCGACGCTCGGCGGCGATCCGCTGCTCGACCTCGCGCTGACGGCTAAGACCGGGCGGTTCACCGCGACCGGCACCGCGCACCCGGGCCTCGTCGTCCCGTCGATCGCGAAGCTGACTGATCCGGCCTTAACGATCGCAGCGAGCGCGACGGCGGCGAACCGCGTGCTCGACACCGATGTCCGCCTGACGTCGCCCGCGCTCGACGTCGCGGCGCGTGGCAAGCTCGATCTCGGGGCCGGACGATACGACGGCGTCCGGGTCGACGCGCGGCTGCTCAAGCCCGGCGCCGCGATGGCTAACGTCACCGGGCGCGACGTCCGCGCGGCGCTCGCGCTCGACGGGGCGTTCGCGACGCCGACGATCGACTATACCGTGACCGCCGCCGCGCTCGGGTTCGGCACGACCGGCGTCGACCAGCTCCGTGCGACCGGGATCGCCACGGTCGATGCGACACGCATCCGGCTGCCGCTGCACCTGACCGCCCGCGCGGTGACCGGGGTCGAGGCGGCGGTCGGCGGGCTGCTCAAGAACGTGCGGATCGACGGCGACATATCGGTGACCGCGACGCAGGTCGCGTCGGACAACCTCCGCCTGCGCTCGGACCAGATCGATGCGACCGTCGTCGCCGCGCTGACGCTCGCGACCGGCGACTATA
>CAXTPH010000195.1:0-5073 GCA_964245955.1 uncultured Sphingomonadaceae bacterium
ACCTTCGAGCCGGGCGCGAGGCTGGTCTTGACCCACGGCTTCGACGTCAGGCCGAGCGCGCGTGCCTTGCGCGCGACGAGCCCGGCGGCGACGAGGACGTTGGGGTTCGACGTGTTGGTGCAGCTGGTGATCGCGGCGATGACGACGTCGCCGTGGCCGAGGCTGAATTCGGCCCCCGACACGTCGACGCGCTTGTGTCCCTCGTCGCCCGACTTCTTGTAGCCGCTGGCGAGCTCGGTCTCGAACGCCTCGTCGGCCTGGCCGAGGAGGACGCGGTCCTGCGGGCGGCGCGGCCCGGCGAGCGACGGCTGGACGGTGCCAAGGTCGAGGTGGAGCGTATCGGTGAACACCGGGTCGGGCGCGGTGACGTCGCGCCACATGCCCTGCGCCTTGCTGTATGCCTCGACGAGCTCGATCTGGTGAGGCTCGCGACCCGAGAGCTTGAGATAGTTGAGCGTCGCCTGGTCGACCGGGAAGAAGCCGCATGTCGCGCCGTATTCGGGGGCCATGTTAGCGATCGTCGCGCGGTCGGCGAGCGTTAGCGCGTCGAGCCCGGGGCCGTAGAACTCGACGAAGCGCCCGACGACGCCCTTGGCGCGGAGCATCTGGGTGACGGTCAGGACGAGGTCGGTCGCGGTGATGCCCTCGCTCATCGTGCCTTCGAGCTTGAAGCCGACGACTTCGGGAATGAGCATCGACACCGGCTGGCCGAGCATCGCCGCCTCGGCCTCGATCCCGCCGACGCCCCAGCCGAGCACGCCGAGGCCGTTGACCATCGTCGTGTGGCTGTCGGTGCCGACGAGCGTGTCGGGATAGGCGACCGTCGCGCCGTCGGCGGCTTCGCTCGTCCACACCGTCCGCGCGAGATACTCGAGGTTGACCTGGTGGCAGATGCCGGTGCCCGGCGGCACGACGCGGAAGCCCTTGAGCGCCGACGATCCCCAGCGGAGGAACTCGTAGCGTTCGATGTTGCGCTTGTATTCGAGGTCCATGTTGTCGGTGAACGCCGCCGGCGTGCCGAACTCGTCGACCATGACCGAGTGGTCGATGACGAGGTCGACCGGCACCTGCGGGTTGATCTTCGCCGGGTCGCCGCCGAGCTTGGTCATCGCGTCGCGCATCGCGGCGAGGTCGACGACGCACGGCACGCCGGTGAAGTCCTGCATCAGCACCCGCGCCGGACGATAGGCGATCTCGCGGTCGGAGCGGCGATCGACCGCCCATTGCACCATCGCCTTGAGGTCGTCGTGGGTGACGGTGACGCCGTCCTCGAAGCGGAGCAGGTTCTCGAACAGGACTTTCATCGAGAAGGGGAGGCGGCTGATGTCGCCCAGCGCCTCGGCGGCGGCGGGAAGGCTGTAATAGGCATAGTCCGTGCCCTCGACCGTCAGCGTCCGGCGGGTCTTCAGGCTATCCTGTCCAACGGCGGTCACGGTCTTGGTCTCCTCGGGCGATGTTGCGGCGCGTCGTAGCGCAGTTGGCGCGCATGGCCAACCTGCGCGCTTCCGAACCGAACGGGGCTGGGCTATGGGAACGCGACGCGAACGTGGAGATGCCCCGATGTTACCGCAAGCCGCCGAACGCGACGTCGCCCGTGCCGCGCGCAAGGCCGCCAGTCGTCAGGCGAACCGCGACCTTTTGCCGTTCCTCCGGGCATGGCTCGCGGCGCCGCTGCGGGTCGCGGCGATCGCGCCGTCGGGGCCAGCGCTGGCCCGTGCGATCACCGCGGAGATCACGCCCGCGGCGATGCCGGTCATCGAATTCGGTCCCGGCACCGGGGTCTTCACCCAGGCGATTCTCGACGCCGGGGTGACCCCCGACCAGCTGATCATGATCGAGGCCGGGGCCGACTTCGCCGCGCTGCTGCGGACGCGCTTTCCGGCGGTCCGCATCGTCGAGGGCAGCGCCGGTGCGCTCGCCGACGTGCCGCTGTTCGGGCCGGGGACGGTCGGCGCGGTCGTCAGCGGGCTGCCGATCCTGTCGATGCCGAAGCCGGTCGTCCTCGCGATCCTCGGCACCGCTTTCAGCGAGCTGCGTCCCGGCGGCGCGATGTACCAGTTCACCTACGGCTACCGCTGCCCGGTGCCCGACTCGATCCTCGAGCCGCTCGGGCTGAAGGCGAGCCGGACCGCGACCGTGCTGGTCAACGCCCCCCCGGCGAGCGTCTACAAGATCGAGCGGCGTTAAGTTGACAGAGTTGACGGTTTCATCGAGCCGAGATCGACGTCTTGGCCATCACAACCGGTGCCCGCAGATCGTCGATCACTCGTCGAACCGTACCCGATGAACGCGGATGTAGGACAGCGGTAACGCGTCCTACTTCGCCCCGCTGACGATCACCGTCACCGCGCGACGGTTCTGCGCATAGGCGCTCTCGTCGCTGCCGTCGGCGACCGGGCGCTCCTTGCCGTAGCTGATCGTCGCGATCCGCGCCGAGCTGACGCCCTGCGCGGCGAGGAAGTTCTTCGCCGCGCTCGCCCGGCGGTCGCCGAGCGCGAGGTTGTATTCGCGCGTGCCGCGCTCGTCGGTGTGGCCCTCGACGGTGACCTTGACGCCGGGATAGCGCGCCAGCCACTCGGCCTGCTTGCCGAGGATCGCCTTGGCGGTGTCATCGACATCATAGCTGTCATAGGCGAACAGCACGGTATCCGAGCCCGACGTCGCCTTGAAGTCGGCGACGCTGCCGGGAAGGTTGGTCGTGCCGACGCCGGTGTCGCTGCTACCCGATGACGGCGGCGTCATCGTCGATGGCGCCGTCGATCCGCTCGCCGGCGGCGGCGGGGGCGGCAAGACCTTCTTCTTGGTCGAGCACGCCGCCGTGCCGACGAGGACGGCGATCATCGCCAAGGTTGAAGCCCGATGCAGCATGTGACACCCTTTCGCCGGTGAAGATGAACCGATAGCCGAAGCTCGTTACGGCAACAACGGCGACCACGCCGGATCGGACCCATCGAGCGGCGTTTTTATCTGCCGCTCGTTCGCGCCCGACAGGTCGACCGAGTGCAGGTCGACCCTGCCGCCGCGCCCAGCCGCGGTGCGGAAGAACAGGATGACGCGCCCGTTGGGCGACCAGGTCGGGCCTTCGTCCTGATACGCGTCGGTCAGGACGCGTTCGCCGCCGCCGTCGGGCCGCATGACCGCGATCCGGTGCTTCGCCGACGTCAGGCGGGTAAAGGCGATCAGGTCGCCGCGCGGCGACCACACCGGCGTGCCGGCGCGCCCCTCGCCGAAGCTGATCCGCTGCTGGCCCGACCCATCGGCGTTCATCACATAGACCTGCTGGCCGCCGCTGCGGTCGCTTTCGAAGACGATCTTCGACCCGTCGGGCGAATAGCTCGGCGAGGTGCTGATCCCGGGGCCGTTGGTCAGCCGCGTGACGCGGCGGGTGGCGAGCTGCATCCGGTAGATGTCGGTCGTGCCGTTCTGGCTGATCGAATAGACCAGCGTCGCGCCGTCGGGCGAGAAGCGCGGTGACGAGCTCATGTTGCCGGTGTCGCTGATCGCCTCCTGCTGGCCGCTGCCGATCGTATAGATCCACACCCGCGGGCGGTTGTTGGCGAACGACATGTAGGTCAGTGTCTGCTGGTTCGGGGCGAAGCGCGGGGTCAGCACCAGCGCCTGGCCGTTGGTCAGGAAGCGGTGGCCGGCGCCGTCCTGGTCCATCACCGCGAGACGCTTGATCCGGTGCGTCTTCGGTCCGGTCTCCGAGACATAGACGATGCGGCTGTCGAAATAGCCGGTCTCGCCGGTCAGCCGCGAATAGACGAGGTCGGCGCATTTATGCGCCGCGCGCCGCCAGTTCGCCGCGGTCGTGACGAAGCCCTGCCGCGCGAGTTCCTCGGCCGAGAAGACGTCGTAGGCGTAGCAGCCGACGGTGATGCCACCGTCGGGGTTCGCCGAGACGTTGCCGGTGATCAGCGCCTGCGCCGCGATCGTCCGCCACGCCGCGAACTGCGGCGCGGTAACGTCGGCCGGGGCGACCGTCGTCGTGAAGGCGGCGGGGTCGAGCGGACGGAACAGCCCCGACGAGGCGAGGTCGGCGGCGATGACGCTCACGACCTGGCTGCCGAGCGCGGCGGTGGTGCCGGCCTCGGTCGCGACCGCGCTCGCCGTGGCGAAGGCGGGAACCGCGACGGGGAGCGGCTGCGCGGTGCCGCTGTTGATGTCGACGCGGATCACCGCGGCGGCGGGGGCAGCGAGGGCGAGGGCGAGGAGGAGGGAAAGGATACGCATCGGGGTTCCTTACGCGCTTTCGGTGACGGGGCGAAGGTGTCGCGGCTTCATCGCAAGTCGCTCGGGTCGAAGTTGATCTCGACCGCTTTCCACTGATCGTACTGCTCGGCGGGCAGTTTGAGCGGGGCGCAGCGGAGCACGGCGCGGCGCGCCGTCTCGGCGAAGGCGCGGGCGTAGTCGGCGTTGCCACCGGTCACCCCGGTCTGGCTGACGATCCCCGGCCGCCCGACGATCGAGCCGTCGCGGTTGATGTCGAGGTGGAGCAGCACCGTCATCTTCTTGGCGTCGGCCCCGCCGATCGGCGGGTTCCAGCACGGCGCGACCTGGGAGCGGATCAGGCCGATTAGCGTCGCGGTCGCGCGCGGGTCGATCCGTGCGGTCTTCGGCATCGCCTTCTCGATCGACTTCGCCAGCGCCGAGGTGTCGAGCGGTTTGACCTTGGCCTTCGGCAAGCTCTTGTCGAGCAGGCTCGACAGCGCCTCGGCGTCGAGCAGCTTCGGTGCGGGCTTCGCTTTTTCGGGTTTGACCTTCTCGGGTTTCGGCTTTTCCGGTTTTGGCGGGTCGGGCTTCTCGACCGGCTCGGCCTTCGGCGTCGGCTTGGGTTTCTCGGGTTTGGGCGTCGGCACCGGATCAGGGGTCGGGGCGGGTTCTGGCTTGGGCGCGGGCGGCGTCGGTTCGGGCGCGGTCGCCTCAACGGTCTTCTCGGGCGCGGCGGCCTTCGCCTTTTCCATCTCGTCAGAAAGCTTGCCGTCGCACAGCGCCAGCGGGATCTTTGCCTTCTGGATCGGATAGGCCAACTCCTTGGCGCGCAGCAGCGGCATGGTGGCCACGCAGACGCCG
>CAXTPH010000196.1:0-5057 GCA_964245955.1 uncultured Sphingomonadaceae bacterium
TCGCTCACGATCGAGCCGCTCACCGCGCACATGCTGGACGGCTTCGACAGCTTGAAGATCTGCGTCGGCTATCGGCTGGGCGGATAGGCGTAGTCGACGCGCTGCTGGCCGTCGATTGACTCGCTTCCAACGTCGTGGGAGCTTTCGATATATGCCGGTCACAGGAGCCGTCCCGTGAAGATCGTCCTCGCCGCCGCCTTGCTGCTGGTCGCATCGGCGGCCTCGGCCCAGTTCGGGCCGACGCAGCTGACCGGCACCCCGCCGGCAACGGCATCGGCGCAGATCTTCAACCGAAGCGCGAACAGCTATTACGAGCCATCGGCTCCCGGCACGTTCGACGCCACCGGGACGCAGAGCGCGTACTGGCGCGCCAAGATGGCGAAGTTCCGCGCAGCGAAGGCCGCGAAAGCTGCGAAGGCGGCAGCGGTCGCGAACTGAGCGCGACACCCGCCGGCGCATGGGGCCATCCTCCGCAATTGTCGCGATCGTCCTCGACCTGATCGCCGATGAGCGCCGTGGCGCCCATCGGCGTCCGCTGGTCGTCGGCCTCTGCGGCGCGCAAGGCAGCGGCAAGTCGACCGTCGCAGCGGCGGTCGTCGACCGGCTGGCTGGCGACGGGATCGCCGCGGCGACGCTGTCGATCGACGACCTGTACCAAACCCGCGCCGACCGGATGGTGCTCGCCGCCGATGTCCACCAGTTGCTTGCCACCCGCGGCGTGCCGGGGACGCACGATCCCGCGCTGGGGCTGGCGGTGTTCGCGGCGCTCGATCGCGGCGAAGCGGTCCGGTTGCCGCGCTTCGACAAGGCGCGCGACGACCGTGCGCCCGAAGCGGCGTGGACCCCGGTTCCCGCCGGGCTCGACGTGCTCATCTTCGAAGGCTGGTGCGTCGGCGCCGTGCGCCAGCCCGACGCCGACCTCGCCGTGCCGGTCAATGCGCTCGAGCGCGACGAGGATGGCGACGGTGCGTGGCGGCGGTTCGTCAACGATGCGATCGGGGGCGCCGGCTACCGCGCACTCTTCGCGCGGATCGACCGGCTGGTGTTGCTCGCCGCTCCCGATGCGGCGCTGGTCTACGACTGGCGGCGACAGCAGGAGGACGACCTGCGCGCGCGCGTCGGGGATGCGCCCGGGGTGATGTCCGCCGCCGAGGTCGACCGCTTCGTCGCGCACGACGAGCGGCTGACGCGGCATATCCTGAACGAAATGCCCGCGCGCGCCGACGTCGTCATCCGCCTCGCCGCCGACCGGTCGGTGCTCGTCTAGACAATCAGCGTTCCGTCGCGGTTAACCCGGATGCCCATCGGGGCATGGCGAACGCCCTCGTACAACGGCCGCCGTACCGCGTAGAGCCACTTCTTCGGGACGCGTTCGACCCCCATGAGGTCGTCTTCGGTCGCGCCGAGGCAATGATAGGCGAGGTCGTCCTCGCCGACATACAGGCCGACACGCGGGCCGCTTTCGCTCAGCGAGCAGACGACATCGCCGAGGCGCGGCTGGCCGGCTTCGCTGCCGAACGTCGTCCAGTTGAGCGCGCATTGCGGTGCATCGGGGACGGTCTTGCGTGCGCGGCGGGCGAGTACCGCGAGGACGAGGCCGGCGCGCGGAACGGGGTCGTGCGACGCCGCGGTGTCGCCGTGCAGGACCGCGGTGACCTCGGCCTCGGGGATGTGCGCCGATGTGGTCAGGCCCGTCGCCGCGGTCGCCTTCCACAGGCCGATGGCCTCGCACACCATCCGCGGCACCGCGAGCCGGGTCAGCCACTGGTAGGCGCACAGGCACGACGGGTCGGACGGTGCCTCCGCCTTTTCCGGAAAATAGCGGACGAAGGCATAACTGCGCGTCGGCGCACTGGGCGGCATCGGATCACTCCCGTGATTGCCCACGAAGGTTTCGCCGATCGGACGGGGCGCGTCAACGCCGCCCACATCGCCGCTTGCCTGCCATTCCTCAGCAGCTAAGGAACGGGCCGTCGCCGGCTCGAGACCGGCAGGGAGATCGTCATGCGTATCATCGACCACCTTATCGGCGGGAGCGCCTCGGCCGGGACCTCGGGCCGCACGGCGGACGTGTTCGACCCGAACACCGGCCTCGTGCAGGCCAAGGTCGCGCTGGCGAGCGCCGCCGATCTCGATGCGGCGGTGGCGAACGCGGTGGCGGCGCAGCCCGCGTGGGGCGCGACCAACCCGCAGCGGCGGGCGCGGGTGATGTTCGCGTTCAAGGCGCTGGTCGAGGCCGAGATGGATAGCCTCGCGCACATGCTGTCGATGGAGCATGGCAAGGTGCTCGCCGACAGCCGTGGCGATATCCAGCGCGGGCTCGAGGTGATCGAGTTCGCCTGCGGCATCCCGCATCTGCTCAAGGGCGAGTACACGCAAGGGGCGGGTCCCGGGATCGACGTCTATTCGATGCGCCAGCCGCTCGGCGTCGTCGCCGGCATTACCCCGTTCAACTTCCCGGCGATGATCCCGATGTGGATGTTCGGCGTCGCCATCGCGTGCGGTAACGCCTTCATCCTCAAGCCGTCCGAGCGCGATCCGTCGCTGCCGCTGCGCTTGGGCGAACTGATGCTCGAGGCGGGGCTGCCGGCAGGCATCCTCAACGTCGTGCACGGCGACAAGGAGGTCGTCGACGCGATCCTCGACAACCCGGACGTCAAGGCGGTCAGCTTCGTCGGCTCGTCCGACATCGCGCATTATGTCTACAAGCGCGGCGTCGCGGCGGGGAAGCGCGTCCAGGCGATGGGCGGCGCGAAGAACCACGGCATCGTCCTGCCCGACGCCGACATGGACCAGACCGTCGCCGATCTCGTCGGCGCGGCGTTCGGCTCGGCGGGGGAGCGCTGCATGGCGCTGCCGGTCGTCGTGCCGGTCGGCAAGGCGACCGCCGACGAACTGCGCGAGCGGCTGCTCCCCGAGATCGCCAAGCTCCGCCTCGGTGTCTCGACCGACAAGGACGCGCATTACGGCCCGGTCGTCAGCGCGGCGCATCGCGAGCGGATCGAGAGCTATATCGGCATGGGGGTCGACGACGGCGCCGAATTGGTCGTCGACGGGCGCGGGTTCAGCCTGCAGGGCCACGAAGGCGGCTTCTTCGTCGGGCCGACGCTGTTCGATCAAGTCAAGCCGCACATGCAGAGCTATCAGGACGAGATTTTCGGCCCGGTCCTGCAGATGGTCCGCGCCGAGAGCCTTGCCGAGGCGATCAGCCTGCCGAGCAAGCACCAGTACGGCAACGGCGTCGCGATCTTCACGCGTAACGGCCCCGCCGCGCGCGAGTTTGCCGCGACGGTCGACGTCGGCATGGTCGGGATCAACGTGCCGATCCCGGTGCCGGTCGCGTACCACAGCTTCGGCGGGTGGAAGCGCTCGGCGTTCGGCGACACCGGCATCCACGGCACCGAAGGCGTCAAGTTCTACACCAAGCTCAAGACCGTCACCCAGCGCTGGCCGAGCCTCGACGCCGGCGCGGCGGTGACCGATAGCAGCTTCGTCATCCCGACGATGAAGTGAGCGATCCCATGACCTATGAGACGCTGCTGGTCGAGCAGCACGACCGCGTCACGCTGATCAGGCTCAACCGGCCGCAGGCGTTGAACGCGCTCAACAGCCAGGTTCTCGCCGACCTGACCGCGGCGCTTCGCGTGTTCGACGCCGACCCGGGGCAGGGCTGCGCGGTCATCACCGGCAGCGAGAAGGCGTTCGCCGCCGGGGCCGACATCAAGGAGATGGCCGAACAATCGTTCGCCGACATGTACGGCAGCGATTTCTTCGCCGGCTACGACCGGGTTACCACGACGCGGAAACCCGTGATCGCGGCGGTCGCGGGCTTCGCGCTCGGCGGCGGCTGCGAGCTGGCGATGATGTGCGACTTCATCGTCGCCGCCGATACCGCCAAGTTCGGCCAGCCCGAGATCAAGCTCGGCGTGACGCCGGGGATGGGCGGCAGCCAGCGGATGGCGCGCGCGATCGGCAAGGCGAAGACGATGGAGATGTGCCTGACCGGGCGGATGATGGGAGCGGTCGAGGCCGAAGCCGCGGGGCTCGTCGCGCGCGTCGTGCCCGCGGCCGAGCTGATCGACGAAGCGCTCAAGACCGCGGCGACGATCGCCGGCATGGCCCCGCTCGCGGCGATCGCGGTCAAGGAGATGGTCGACGCGGCGTTCGAGACGACGCTGCACCAGGGGGTCGTGTTCGAGCGCCGGCTGTTCCATGCGCTGTTCGGCTCGGCCGATCAGAAGGAGGGGATGGCGGCGTTCGTCGCCAAGCGTCCCGCAGCGTGGAGCGGCCAGTGAAGATCGGGTTCATCGGCCTCGGCAACATGGGCGGCGGCATGGCCGCGAACCTCGTCCGCGCCGGCCATTCCGTGCGGGCATACGACCTCGCCGGTGCCGCGGTCGAACGGGCCTGTGCGGCAGGCTGTGCGGCGGCGGAATCGGCCGCCGACGCGGCGTCGGGAGCCGACGCGGTGGTGACGATGCTCCCCGCCGGAAGCCACGTCCGCAGCGTCTACGAGGGCGAGATCTTCGCCGCCGCCCGCGCCGACGCGCTGCTGCTCGACTGCTCGACGATCGATGTTTCGACCGCTAAATCAGTGGCTTCGGCTGCCGCCGCGCGCGGGCTGGCGATGGTCGACGCGCCGGTATCGGGCGGAATCGCCGCGGCGAACGCGGGCACGCTGACTTTCATGGTCGGCGGCACCGATGACGCCTTCGCCCGCGCCCGGCCGGTCCTCGAAAGCATGGGCAAGGTCGTCATCCACGCCGGCGCGGCAGGCGCGGGGCAGGCGGCAAAGATCTGCAATAACATGCTGTTGGGCGCGTCGATGGTCGCGACCGCCGAGGCGTTCGTGCTCGCCCAAAAGCTCGGCCTCGACGCCCAGACCTTCTTCGACATCAGCTCGAAAGCCAGCGGCCAGTGCTGGTCGATGACGAGCTATTGCCCGGTCCCCGGCCCGGTCCCCGCCTCGCCGGCGAACCGCGATTACGAGGGCGGGTTCGCCGCGGCGCTGATGCTCACGGACCTGACGCTCCCGGTCGAGGCCGCCCACTCGGTCC
>CAXTPH010000197.1:0-5054 GCA_964245955.1 uncultured Sphingomonadaceae bacterium
GCCGCAGCACCCACGCCGCGCCGAGCGCGCCGACGACGCCGAACGCGTACAGGCCGAACATCACCAGCCCCTGCAGCCCGAGGATGCCGAGCACCGGGCGGTCGGGGATGAAGGCGGCGATGATGACGGCATAGACCGGCAGCCGCGCCGAACACGTCATCAGCGGCGCGATCAGGATCGTCGTCAGCCGGTCGCGCGGCTCGGCGATCGTCCGCGTCGCCATGATGCCGGGGATCGCGCAGGCAAAGCTCGAGATCAGCGGGATGAAGGCGCGGCCGTTGAGGCCGACGCGCGCCATCAGCCGGTCCATCAGGAACGCCGCGCGGGTCATGTAGCCCGACTGTTCGAGGCACAGGATGAAGAAGAACAGGATCAGGATCTGCGGCAGGAAGACGACGACCGAGCCGACGCCGTGGAGGATGCCGTCGACGAGCAGCGAGCGCAGATCGCCCGGCGGCAGCGCGGCGGTGACCGCATGCTGGAGCCGGTCGACACCCGCCGACAGCAGGTCCATCGGCGCCTGCGCCCAGGCGAACACCGCCTGGAACATCAGGAACAGCAGGGCGGCGAGCAGGATCGGCCCGAACACCGGGTGGAGCGTGATCCGGTCGAGGCGTTGCGACCAGCGCCGCGCCGACCCGCGCTGCGTCGTCACCGCGGCGGCGATCGCGCGCGCCTCGCGCTGGAGGAGGACGATGTCGGCAGGGGTGTCGGCGAGGGCCGTGGTCGCGCCGGTCAGCAGCGGCGCGAGCGCCTCGCCGATATCGTTCAACCCGCGCTTGCGCACCGCGACGGTGGCGACGACCGGCAGGCCGAGGATCGTCGACAGGTGGGCGACGTCGATGTCGGTGCCGTCGCGTGTCGCGAGGTCGGCCATGTTGAGCGCGACGACCATCGGCAGCCCGAGCCGCCGCAGTTCGAGGACGAAACGCAGGTGGTTGCGCAAATTGGTCGCGTCGATCACCGCGACGATCGCGTCGGGGCGGCGCTCGCCCGCCTGCGCGCCCATAACGACGTCGCGCGTCACCGCCTCGTCGGGCGACCGTGGGCTGAGGCTGTAGGTGCCGGGCAGGTCGATCAGGTCGACGACGCGCCCGTCGGGGAGCGCGAGCTTGCCTGCCTTCCGCTCGACGGTGACGCCCGGATAATTGCCGACCTTCTGCCGCGATCCGGTCAGCGCGTTGAACAGGCTGGTCTTGCCGGCGTTCGGGTTGCCGACGAGCGCGACCATCGGTGTCCGCGTTGCCGCGACCGGCGATGGCGCGTCGAGGATCGCCGTGCTCACTCGGCGGCGATCGTGTGTGTCACGACGACGCGCTCGACGACGACCATGCGGGCGAGGCGCTTGCGCAGCGCGACGCACATGTTGCCGACGCGGAGCGCGATCGGGTCGCCGCCGAACGGTGCGCGATGGAGCAGCTCGATGTCGACGCCCTCGTCGAAGCCCATCTCGTGGAGCTGACGCGCGTTTTCCGGGTCGACCGCGTCGCGGTCGATCGCGACGATCGTCGCCGCTTCGCCGGGCCTGAGATCGTAGATACTGAGCCGCTCGGTCATCTGGGTCGCCTACGTGACCATCCGCAAATGCGAATGATTAGCGGCAAGCGCAAGCCGAGGGAAGTCCTCGACACGGGCGTCGACCGCGACTATCCGGCGGCCCGTGACGCGTCTTCGCCACTTTGCCCGTCGCGGCCCGGTCGCGACGCTGGCCGTGCTGCTCGTGGCATTGGCGATGCGGCTGATCGTTCCCGCCGGCTACATGCCGGTCGCTGCGAGTGGCGGCTGGACGATGACGATCTGCACCGGCCACGGCGCGGTGACGGTGCCGGGCAAAGCCGACACGACCAAGGCCGAGCCGCCGTGCGGCTTCGCCAGCCTCGCGGTCGTGGGGACCGGCGGTGAACCTCCGACCTTGCCTGCCCTTGCCGCGGCATGGGTCGCGTCGCCGCTGCCCGTCGCGGTTACGATCGCCGCCGCCACCCCCGCGCGGCTGCGCCCGCCGCTCCGCGCCCCGCCGCTCGCCTTCGCCTGAACCGACGCCGCCGGACGGGATAGCCGTCCGGCCACCCGCGCATCCGTGCGCCGCCGCTTCCGCCGAAAGCAGCATCCCATGATCAAATTCGCCGCGCTTGCCGCGCTGACCACCCTTGCCGCCACCCCCGCGCTTGCCTGTTCGAGCTGCGGCTGCGCGCTGACTTCCGACTGGCTCGCGCAGGGCCTCGTCACCGTCCCCGGCACGACGCTGACGTTGCGGTACGACGACGTGCCGCAAACCAGCCTTCAGGCGGGGCGGCACGCGATCGACCGGGCGTCGATCGCGCTGCCGTCGGACCGCGAGGTCGAGCGTTATACCGACAACCATTATGTCACCGCGACGCTCGACCACCAGTTCGCCGGCGACTGGGGGATCGACCTGCAGGTGCCGGCGATCTACCGTCCGCATCTGACGACCGCGCCGGGAGATACCGCGACGAGCGAATCGCACTCGGGCGGACTCGGCGACGTGCGCCTCACCGCGCGCTGGCAGGGGTTCGGCGGTGGCGGCGTCACCGGCGTGCAATTCGGTCTCAAGCTTCCAACCGGCAGCTTCCACGAGCATTTCCTCGCCGGCCCGGCGGCGGGGGAGGAGGTCGATCGCGGCCTGCAACCCGGCAGCGGCACGACCGACGCGCTGGTCGGCGCGTATCACTATGGCCGGCTCGGCGCGAAGTTCGACGTCATCCTGCAGGCGCTCGCGCAGATCCCGCTCGACAGCCGCGACGGCTACCGTCCGGCGATCGCCGGCAACCTGTCGGCGGGGTTTCACTATACCGGCTGGCGCGGGATCACGCCGCAGCTCCAGGTCAACTTCCGCTTCGCCGGGCGCGATGCCGGCGTCAACGCCGACCGGGAGAATAGCGGCGGCGAGCTGCTCTACGTCGCGCCGGGGGCGACCGTCCGCGTCGCCCCGCGCGCGTCGGTCTTCGCCTATGCGCAGGTGCCGGTCTACCAGCGCGTCGTCGGGCTGCAGCTGACCCCGCGCTACACCGCGTCGGTCGGGGTCAACTATCGGCTATAGAGCTTGCACCACGGCGCGCGTGTGTTAGCCTGACACAACACTACCGGGGGAAGTCCATGCTCATCGCCGCTGCGTTCGACGCCGACGCCGCCACCCGCGCCTATCTCGCCACTTTCAATGGCGCGGCGCGGGCGCGGTCGGACGCCTATTTCGAAGGCGGCTACTGGCTGATCCTGTGGAACATGGTCATCGGCGTCGCAATCGCCTGGGGCTTTCTCCATTTCGGCTTCGCCGCGCGGCTGTCGGCATGGGCGGGGCGGGTGACCGGGGGCCGGCGCTGGCTGGCGACCCTGCTGTGGGCGATCGGCTTCCTCGTCGCGACGACGCTCGTCGCGCTGCCATGGTCGATCTACACCGATTTCGTCCGCGAACATCAGTACGGCATGTCGAACCTGACACTCGGCGCGTGGTTCGGCGAATGGGCCAAGGCGGCGGCGATCAGCGTGCCGCTCGGCGCGCTCGGGATAACGGCGATCATGGCCGGGGTCCGTGCGAGCCCGCGGCGGTGGTGGCTTTACGCCGGCGCGGCGACGATCGCGGTGGCCGCGTTCTTCTCGCTGGTCGCGCCGGTGGTGATCGAACCGCTGTTCAACACCTACACGCCGATGCCGGATTCGCCGCTGCGCACCGCCATCCTCAGAATCGCGCAGGGCAACGGCGTGCCGGTCAGGCAGGTGCTCGTCGTCGACGCGTCGCGGCAGACGAAGCGGGTGTCGGCGAACGTCGCGGGGCTCGGCCCGACCGCGCGGGTCGCGCTCAACGACAATCTGCTCAACACCCATGACGATGCCGCGATCCTGTCGACGATGGGGCACGAGACCGGGCATTATGTCCTCGGCCATTCGGCGTCGCTGCTGATCGCGTTCGGCGGGCTGATCGTCATCGGCTTCGCGGTCGTCCAGTTCGGCGTGCCGGCACTGATCGCGCGGCACCCGCGTTGGCGGGTCGCGGGGATCACCGATCCGTCGGCGGTCGCGGTCGCATCGATCGTGCTGACGCTGTTCTTCTTCGTCCTGACGCCGGTGACGAATTCGATCACGCGTTTCCACGAGGCGCAGGCCGACGCCTTCGGGTTGAACGCCGCGCGCGCGCCCGACGGCGAGGCGCGGATCGACCTGATGCTCGGACAGTATCGCAAGATGGAGCCGACGCCGCTCGAAGAGATCGTCTTCTTCGACCACCCGTCGGGCTATACCCGCATCCATCAGGCAATGGTGTGGAAGGCCGCGCACCTCGGCGAACCGGGGGTAAGGTAGCGCGTCAGACCGCCGGGTAGCGCAGCCGGCCGAGGATCTGCGCGAGGCTCGGCCGGTCGCCGGCGCCCGCCGTCAGCCGTGCCTTGGTCTTCTCGAACTGCATGATCCCGGCGATGCGGCGGTCGAGGAAGCTCCACGTCTCCGCCCGTCCGTCGCTCTCGTCGCCGAGCCAATAGAGCAGCGTCGCGGCATAGACGCCGCCGAGGATCGCGCGCTTCGAATAATGGTTGAAGTCGGTCGCGGTGTCGCCGCACGCGCGCCAGATCGCGTCGGCGGTGCGCCACGTCGTCTTGGCGCTGAGCGCCGGGTGGAGCGCGAATACCGCGACCGCGCGGCGCACCGTCTCGCGCTCGCCCTCGGCCTGTTCGAGGCGGGTGCGGACGGCGAAGGTGACGCGCTCGCGGATCTTCATATTGCCGATGCCGGGCAGCGCCGCGGTCATCCGCGTGTTGGCGAAGGCGGTATAGGCGTCGACCATCTGCGCCGCCCCGCCGGGAAAGACGAGTCGTGCGATATCGGCGTCGATGCCGGCGTCGGCGGCGCCGGCGGCGACGCTCGCGGGCGTCCAGCCGTCGAAGGCGACGTGCGGAATCATCGCCGCGATCAGGCGGGGGCGGAGTTCGTCGAGGGTTTCGTCGGTCATGCCGCCCTGATACCGCGCGGCACGGCAAAAGGCGATGCGGCCCGTGTGCGCTTGTTCGGGAGCTGCGCTTCTGCTAAGCGCACGGCCTTCGCGTCGG
>CAXTPH010000198.1:0-5048 GCA_964245955.1 uncultured Sphingomonadaceae bacterium
TCTGCCCCGTTGGCGGGCGGGCTTACGCGGCCAGCGCCTCGTTGCTGTTCGCCGGCTGGGCGTCGATCGCCGGGGCCGCCGGCTGGGCGGTGCCGATCTCGACCTTGCGCGGCTTCTTGTGCTCGGGGATCTCGCGGACGAGGTCGATGTTGAGCAGGCCGTCAGCGTAGCTCGCATTGGTCACCTTGATCGTGTCGGCGAGCTGGAAGCGGCGTTCGAACGCGCGCTTGGCGATGCCGCGGTGGAGGTACTGGCGCTCGGCGCTGTTCGTCTCCTCGGCGGCGTTGCCGGTGACGATCAGCGTGTTCTCCTGCACCGTCAGGTCGAGCTCGTGGCGGGCGAAGCCCGCGACCGCCATTGCGACGCGGTAGCTGCCGTCGCCGGTCTTCTCGATATTGTATGGCGGATAGCCGTTGTCGCTGGCGTCGCCGCGGCTGGCGAGGTCGACGAGGCGGTTGAGGTTCTCGAACCCGACCGAGGCGCGGAGCAGCGGGGAAATGTCGAAGGTACGCATTGGTTCATCCTTTTTCGCAAAGCAATGATCCTCCCGCCCGATGGGCCGGGAAGCGCCGCCCCCCGATTGGCGAGGCGACCCCCTGAATCTGGTGAAACGACAAGGGACTTCAAGCCCCTTGAAAAGCATGACATGCTGAAAAAATGGAGCCGGCCGCCCTCGACGCACTGTACGCCGAAGCGACGATGCTCGGCGGCCGGGCGCGGGCATATTTCGACCCCGGCGGGGCGGGCGATGCCGCGCGGGCGCGGCTGCGTCCCGAAAGTCGCCTCGCCGTTGCGACCGAATCGCTGCGCGCGACGTCGCGGCTGCTCGAGGTCGTCAGCGCCCTGATCGTGCGGCAGGGGGGCGGAGAGCCTCCCGCGCGGCCGCGCGACATGGCCCCGGTTCCCGACCGCCTCGGCGGACCCGGCCGCGAGATCGTCGCCGGGGTGCGCGACCTGTACCAAAGGACCTTCGTCGCATGACCCCGCGCTTCCACCTCGCCTTCCCGGTCGACGATCTCGCCGCCGCCCGCGAATTCTACGGTGGGGTTCTCGGCTGCGGCGAGGGGCGGTCGGCGGCGACGTGGGTCGACTTCGACTTCCACGGCCACCAGCTCGTCGCCCACCTCGCGCCCGGCGCAGCGCTGCATCGCAACGCGGTCGACGGCGACGCGGTACCCGTGCCGCATTTCGGGCTGGTGCTCGACTGGGACGCGTGGGAGGCGCTGCGCGACCGGCTGACCGCCGCCGGCAAGACGTTCGAGATCGAGCCGCACGTCCGCTTCGCGGGCCAGGCGGGCGAGCAGGCGACGATGTTTCTGTTCGATCCGGCGGGCAACGCGCTCGAATTCAAGGCGTTCAGGGACATCGGGCAGATGTTCGCCCGCTAGAGGACCGACCCATGTTCGACGACTTCACGGCGGCGACGTTCGATTCCGACGGCGTCGAGATCGCCTATTGGATCGCCGGCAGCGGCCCGCCGCTGTTGCTGATCCACGGCTACCCCGAGACGCACGTCATGTGGCACAAGGTTGCTCCCGACCTCGCCGAGCGCTTCACCGTCGTTGCTCCCGACCTGCGCGGCTACGGCGACAGCGGCAAGCCCGCCGGGACGCCCGACCACGCCAATTACTCTAAACGCGTGATGGCCGCCGACCTCGTCGGCCTGATGGCGAGCCTCGGCCACGACCGGTTCCGCGTCGCCGGGCACGACCGCGGCGCGCGCGTCGCGTACCGCATGGCGCTCGACCATCCGGCCGCCGTCGAGCGGCTCGCGGTGCTCGACATCGTGCCTACCAAGGCGGTGTACGATGCGACCGACCGCACGCTCGCGACCGGCTATTTCCACTGGTTCTTCCTCATCCAGCGCCAGCCGATCCCCGAGAATCTGATCGGCGGCGCGGTCGACACATGGCTCGACATGGCGTTCGGCAACTGGACCGCGACGCCCGAGGCATTCACTCCCGAGGCCCGCGCCGAATACCGCCGCGGCTTCGGCACGCCGGCGGCAATCCACGCCAGCTGCGAGGACTACCGCGCGGGGGCGACCGTCGACTATGCCGCCGACGCGGCCACGATCGCCGCGGGGGAGAAGATCGCCGTACCCGTTCTCGTCCTGTGGGGCGATCACGGCCGCGTCGCGGCGATGGACCCGCTGGCGACGTGGGGAGCGTATGCCGATGATGTCCGCGGCCACGGGCTCGACTGCGGGCACTTCCTGCCCGAGGAGCGGCCGGCGGAGACCTTGGCGGCGCTGGTCGAGTTCTTCGGGTGAGTTGACGCGATGCGAGGCAGCGGTTGATTGGCAGCCGTCAGCCTTAGCGGCGGCGGAGTGGCCAAAGCGGGGTTCTGCTCAACGCGATGATCCCGACAATCGAAAAAGTGATCGATAAGCCCGCCAGCACCCACATTCCCGTCTGGTCGCCGCCCGACATCCCGCTGAACATTGCAATCAGCACGTCGGCCACCGGCGCGATGATCAACACGGGCACGAGCGCACGAATAGCCCATGGATCGAACGACGTGATACCCCACCCCCAGAAGAGCACTGGAAGCATGATCAGCCAGTAAAGCGGGTTCTCGCGGGCGGCTATGTGACCGTGTGGCACCAAGAGGTAAGTCAACGACAATACCGGCATGAGCGCCGCCAGCACTCCGGCGAGGAGCGCCACCGTCGTCGGCACGTCGCGCTTGAGATAGTCATAGGGCCGTGGCTTATCGCTCATTTTGAATCGGGATGAACGATGAGAACCGATACGTCATGGATCGCCCCATTATAGCTACTGACCGAGATTCCATAGACCGCGGCAAACGCGTTGAGCAGTTTCATCCGGACGATCAAGGTGATCCGCGCGGCCGCAACCCGTTTCACGCCCTGCAGTTCGAGGGCTTGGGTAAGCTGGCGACGCAAAGGCCGGCTGATGGGTGAACCCGCGGCAAGATCCCACGTGCGAACCCCAGTCTTGGCCACTCCTTTTTCCAGAGCAGCCGCCTCCTTGAAAGCCCCTCCGGCACCCAGGATGCCGGCAAAATCCAGAGCATCGTTTGCGACGACATAGACCAACGTCTTGTCAGCCTTCGTAACAAGCGCGCCGTGTCCGGTATAAATTGCTGTCAGGCGGCCGACCGAATTGAGGACCTGCGCGCTCGACGCGACTGCGCCGCTCCACATCAACACGGTCCCTGCGAGGCTGATGCCCCCGGTTTCGGGTGCTGCCGCAGCAGTGCCGACGACACCAATCCATGACAGTGTCGCTCCGCCAAGATTGAGGGCGAGCACGCCCCACTCCTTGCTGATATTCGGCTTTTCTTCAGCGGGCGCAGCTACCGGCGGGGCCTGAGCCGGTCTCAATGGGGGTCGAAGCTCTATAACTACAAACGGCTCGCCGGGCTTCGACCCGCGGAGGGTGACGATACGCCCACCTTCTGCAACCTTGACGCCCATGCCACGCGTCTCCGGGACGCTGTCGACCGCCATCAGAAGTTTCGCGCCGTATCCAGAATGCAGTGCCGTCGCAGCCGGGGCGGAGTGTCCACCGGTTTGAACGGGAGCCTGCGCTCGACTGGCCATATCTACCCCCTGCTCGCAGCGCCGACAAAACTTGCGTCGACCTCGGTTTTGATCGTCAACGGGTAACGCTCCACCGGGATGGAAGTGCCTGTTTCAGAAAGCGTTGATAACGATTGATCGGTCGCGCGGATCGTTGACTAAACCGCCGTCATTCGCTGTTTCTGGACGCAGTGGTTTCCTGTCGCGGGAACAATTGTGCTCGGGCTTGCCTTTATTCTCGTGCCCCTGCTCGACTTCTCGATCGGGTTGCGTGGCGCGCGTCCCTAACGCCGCCCCTTCGCCTTGAACACGCTCGGCCGTGCCGGCATCGGCGCGGGCTTGCTCGCCAGCTTTGGTTTCGGCGGCGCCGCTTTCGGTTCCGCGGGCTTGACGGTCGCGCCGCCGGCGATCCGCGCGAGGCCCTTCGCCAGTGCCATCGCCCCCTTGAGCCGCGCGGCGGTATCGCCCCAATCGCCGGCGACGAACAGCTTCTGGTCGGGGCGAAATTTGGCGCGTTCGCCGAGGCGGGCGACATAGTCCATCAGGCCGCCGCCGTTGGGAAACGAGTCGTTCTGGAAAGTGACGAGCGCGCCCTTCGCGCCCGCGTCGAGCTTGGCGATGTTCGCGCGCACGCAATATTGCTTGATCTCGATGACCTGGATCAGGTTGGCGACTTCGACCGGGAGCGTGCCGAAACGGTCGATCATCTCGGCGGCGAAGCCGTCGATCGCGGCGCGGTCCTCCAGTTCGTTGAGGCGGCGGTAGAGCGCCATCCGCAGGTTGAGATCGGGGACATAATCCTCGGGGATGAGGATCGCGGCATCGATCGTGATCGTCGGCGAGAAGCCTTCTTCCGGCGCCTTGAGCCCGGCGGCACCCGCGCGCGCCTCGACGATCGCGTCCTCGAGCATCGACTGGTAGAGTTCGAAGCCGATCTCGCGGATATGCCCCGACTGCTCGTCGCCGAGCAGGTTGCCCGCGCCGCGGATGTCGAGGTCGTGGCTCGCGAGCTGGAACCCGGCGCCGAGGCTGTCGAGCGACGACAGCACCTGCAGCCTTTTCTCCGCCGTCTCGGTGATGATCTGATCGGCGGGCGTCGTCATGTAGGCATAAGCGCGGGTCTTCGACCGCCCGACGCGTCCGCGCAGCTGGTAGAGCTGGGCGAGGCCGAACCGGTCGGCGCGGTGGATGATCATCGTGTTCGCGCTCGGGATGTCGAGGCCGCTTTCGACGATCGTCGTCGACAGCAGGACATCGTAGCGCCGGTCGTAGAACGCGCTCATCCGCTCCTCGACCTCGGACGGCGCCATCTGGCCGTGCGCGGTGACGAAGGTGACCTCGGGGACGTTCTTGCGGAGGAACTCCTCGATGTCGGGCAGGTCGGCGATCTTCGGGGTGACGAAGAAGCTCTGCCCGCCGCGGTAATGTTCGCGCAATAACGCCTCACGCAGCACGACCTCGTCCCACGGCATGACGTAGGTGCGCACCGCGAGCCGGTCGA
>CAXTPH010000199.1:0-5013 GCA_964245955.1 uncultured Sphingomonadaceae bacterium
CTCGATCAGCTTTGCGTAATAGGGCAAATGGTGGCCCATCATCACCGTCGGCGGACGGTCGAAGCCGTCGACGAGCAGGCCGGGCTCATCCCAGATCGAGATGCTGAACGGCCCCATCGCGCTCGTCATGCCTTCGCCGCGCAGCCAGTTCTCGGCGGTGTCGAGCAGCAGGTCGGCGACCGCCTGGTCGTCGATGCACTCGAACATGCCCCAGTGGCCGAGGCCCTTTTGCATGAACTCAAGGACGAGGCTATCGACCTGCGCCGAAATCCGGCCGACGATCTTGCCGTCGCGCATCGCCAGCCAGAACTTGGCATAGCCATGCCCGAACCACGGGTTCTTCTCGATCCCGGTGATCAGTTCGAGCGCCTCGCCGCGCAGCGGCGGCACCCAGTTCGGGTCGTTCTTGTATAGCGTGTAGATCAGGTCGATGAACCGGCCGCGGTCGGCGGCGGTGGTTGCTTCGACGATAGTGAGCGCGCCCCCCGGAACGCTCATGCCGCCTGTCGCTCGGGTTCCTTGGCGGGCACCCGGTCGCGCTGGCGCGGATGGCCGGCAGCAACCCCGCCCGACAGCTCGGCGACCCACGGATACACCGCCGCGACTTCTTCGGTATAGCCGAGGTTGAACACCGTCGCGCTCCGCGTCGGCCGTTCGATCCGCTCGTAGAAGGTGCCGAACAACCGGTCCCACGCGAAGTTGGTGATGCCGTAATTGCCGCTCTCGTCGTGGAAATGATGCGCCATGTGCCGCGCCTTCATCGCCACCAGCCACTTCTGCTTGGGCTTATACGACAGGTGCTGGATGCAGTGGCAGAACTCGTAAAAGCAGGTCGTCAGCACGCCGGTCGCGAGCGCCACCGCGGCACCCCCGACCCCACCGATCGCATAGCCGAACGGCAGCGTCATGATGAACACCGGCGGCAGCTCGCTCTTCAGCGACCCGAACAGGATTTCGAGGTGGTTCGGATCCTGATGGTGATCATAATGGATGCGCTTCCACGTCGAGGCGAGGAACGGCACCTTCCACATCCACTGGCTGTGGAGCACCCAACGGTGGAGAGCGTACCACACGAGCGGATAGACGAGCATGACGAAGCCGGCGGCGACCGCGCCGCGGACCAGCGTCGTCGGCTGCCACAGCGCCACGCCGATCGCCAGCGCGGCGATGACGAGATAGGTCTGGATCGTATAATATTGGAAATAGGCGACGACGAGCTGGCGCAGGTCCATCTTGTTGAGATAGTGCGACCGGCTCCAGATCGGGGCGGCGTCCTTCGTCACGTCGGCGACTGCCTTCACTGGTCGTGCTCCATGCTTGGCCAAGCCATATAGGAACGCAATGCGGCGCTTTTAGGACGCATGCCGTTCGGGTCGCAGCGGAGGCTCATTCTTCCGACTGGAACAGCACGGTCTCGCCGATCAGGAAGAACAGCAGGAAAGCCGACCAGGCCGCGAGGAGCGGCGGCACCGTGCCGAAATTGCCCATCGCAACCGCGAAATTATCGGCGACGAAGAAGGCGAAGCCGAGGAACATGCCGATCACCGCGCGGACGAACAATCGGCCCGACCGCGCGAGCCCGAACGCTGCGACCGCGCCGAGCAGCGGCATTAGCACCGTCGACAGCGGTCCCGCAATCTTGTGGTTCGCCGCCGCGACCAGCGAGCCGACGCCCTTGCCCGCCGCACGCTGGTCGTCGATCGCGCGGAGCAGGTCCCAGAACGGCAAGAACGCCGCGGTCACCTTGGTCGTGGTGAACTGCGCCGGGATGACCGGGCTGGGAAAGGCGGTCTCAGCCGACTTCGCCTCGGTGCCCCTGACGACATCGAACGTCGCGACGTCGCGCAGGGTCCAGCCGCCCGGCATCGGGCGCGCGGTTGCGGCGCGGACGACGCGGACGAGCTTGTCGCGGGTCCGGTCGTAGATCGTCACATTATGCAGGACGGTCGCGTTGCCGGCGCCGGTCACCGACCCGGCGTGGAACAGGTCGTCGCCGCCCTTGACCCACGCGTCAGTCGCCGCAGTCGTCGTCGGCGCGAGCTTGCCATATTCGACCGCCTGCCACGCGCTGAGCGCCTGGTTCGCCTTGACGACGACGCTTTCGTTGAAGACGAAGTTGACCACGGCGATGCCGAAGGCAGCGATGATCAGCGGCGCGAGAATCTGGTGCGCCGAAATCCCTGCCGACTTGAAGATCACCACCTCCGAATTGGCGTTAAGCGTCGTCAGCGTCACCAGCGTGCCGAGCAGCACCGCGAAAGGCAGGAACAGCGCGATGATCTGCGGCACGCGGAGCGCCACATAATGCCACAGGTCGGCGTCGGTATTGCCGGGCACGACGAGGATCTTGCTCGACTCGCCGAGCAGGTCGAGCGTCATCAGAATGACGACGAGCCCGCCGAGAAAGGCGAAGCTCCGCGTCAGCAGCAGGCGGGCAGTGTAGAGCGCGATCGTGCGCGACGGGAACAGCGTCATTCGGCGGGGACTTCGCTGCCGGCGACGGGGGCCTTGCTGTCGGCCCACGGCTCGCGGCGCTTGAGCAGCCCGGCGACGAGGCTCGCGAGCTTGCCGAACCAACGGTCGAGCGCGCCGATCGGCTGGCCGCCGGGGACGTAGGCGAGAATATAATAGAGCCAGAACGACAGGCCGGCGAACCCGGCGAACGGAACCCATTGCGCGAGCACCGGGTCGATCGCGCCGTTGCCGCCCATCGCCTCGCCGTATTGGCTGGTCTTGTGGAACGTCACCAGGAGGATGATCGACAGGAACACGCCGAGCGCCGAGGTCGACCGCTTCGGCGGCACCGCCAGCGCGACGCTGAGAAACGGCAGCACGAGCATCACCAGCACGAGCACCAGCCGCCGGTTGAGCGCGGCGACGCTGCGTTCGTGCATGATCCGGGTAACGTCGGCCTTGCTCGACCGCGCGAGCTCGGGGAGGGTCAGCTCGGCGTTCTCGTCGCCGCGCGCGCGAAAGCTGCCGATCGACGGCAGGTTGACCGGCAGATCCTGCTGCTTGAACGTCAGCACCCGCGGCACGACGAAGTTCGACGCGGTGTGGACCATTGTCCCGTTCTGCAGCCGCAGCAGGATGACGTCGGGGTCGTCGGTCGACAGGAACGTGCCCTTCTCGGCGGTGACCGCGACCGACTGGCCGTTCTTGCCCTCGGTGCGGACGAACAGCCCGCGCAGGTCGCTGCCCTTGGCGTGGCTCTCCTCGACCCGCAGCGTCGTGTTCTTGGCGAGCTTGGCGAACTCGCCGACCTTGATCGACGCGCCGAGCGCGCCCGAACGCAATTCGAACTGCAGCCCCTCATAAGCGTAGCGCGAATACGGCTCGAGGAAGCCGACGATCGCGAAATTGACGAAGGCGAAGACGATCGCGAACAGCATCGGCACGCGCAGCAGCCGGTTGTACGAGATGCCGGCGGCGCGCAGGGCATCGAGCTCGCTCGACAGCGCAAGGTTGCGGAACGCGAGCAGGATGCCGAGCATCACCCCGATCGGGATGCCGAGCGACAGATATTCGGGGATGAGGTTGCCGAGCATCTTCCACACGACCGATACCGGCCCGCCTTCGTTCATCACGAAGTCGAACAGCTTGAGCATCTTGTCGAGCAGCAGCAGCATCGCCGCGATCGTCAGGCAGGCGAGCAGCGGCACGAGGATTAGCCGGGCAAGGTAGCGGTCGAAGCGGGTCAGTAAACGCAAAGCCGCTTGTGCCTCAACCTCGTGTCGGACCGGGGCGGTCGACCTCAAGCCGCGCGTATAGACTGCCGCCCGCCCGCGGTCATCGCCAATTTTGCCGCGCCGCTGCGGCGCCGACCCGCTTACCGGGCGAGCGACTCGATCAGTTGGAGCGTGCGCCGCCCCTCCTCGCGTTCGGGGTTGATGATGCGGAAGTGGTAGGGGTGGGTCGGCGTGTAAACGCTCACCGGATCGCCCGCGGCTTTGGCCTGGGCGATATAGCCCGTCATCGATTCGCCGAGTTGCGCGACGACGAAGCCCTGCCGCATGCCGAGCGGCAGCCGTGCCCCAGTGTCGACCTCGCGATATCGCTCGGGGACCTGCGCCGGCGTGCCGCCGACCAGCGGCACGATGACGGGCTGGCCGCATTCCTCGCTGTCGCGCCCGACATAGGGGGCGAGCGCGGGCGGTCCGTCGATGGCGACGACCGCAGCGGGATTGAATGGATCGGCGCCGCGGATTTCGCTGGTCGTCGGCAGCTTCGCGCGCGACGCCGCCCACAGCGCGAAATGTGCGCCCGCCGAATGGCCGACGAAGGTGACGCGGTGCAGGTCGATCGGATAGGTGTGCGCGATTTCGCGGACAAGATCGACCGCGGTCCCGACGTCGCGATAGGTGTTCGGCCAGCCGGCTCCGGCATCGCCTTGAATGCGATATTCGACGTTGAGCGTCGCGATCCCGTGTCGGGTCAGCGCATCGGCGACCGGCGCGATGCTTTTCCTGTCGTCGACACTCGCCAGGAAGCATCCCCCGTGGATGACAACCGCAATCGGGAACGGCCCCTTGCCGGCGGGCATCCGCAGGTCGGCGATTTGTTGCGGCGCCGGGCCGTAGCTGAGTGTCGCGGTCGGCACGCTCACCGGCAACCGGTTCAGCGCCGGTGGGCCGTTGGTCTGCCAGCCATACACGAAGCGCGCGAAGGGATAGCCGGCGTAAACGCCCGCCATGACGCCAGCGACCAGAGCCGCCCATGCCGCCCGCTTCGTCCCGACCTTCATCGACCTGCCCCCTGCCTATCGGGGGCAGAGGTTATGCAGCTAGGCGGCGGCTTGCAACGTCAGCCCGACCGCCGCCGCCGCCGCATCGAACTGGCGGAGGATCTCGGCGATCTGCTGGGGCGTATGCTCGGCGCAGAGCGAGCAGCGGAGGAGGTAGGTGCCGGTCGGCGTCGCCGGCGGCCGGGCGAAATTGACGTAGACGCCGTGCTCGAGCAGCGCCTGCCACATGCTGCGCGTCGTCACCTGGTCGGGCATGATCACCGCGATGA
>CAXTPH010000200.1:0-4970 GCA_964245955.1 uncultured Sphingomonadaceae bacterium
CGGCCTCGCGCTGCCGCCGAAACGGATCATCGTCAACCTGTCGCCCGCCGACCTGCCGAAGGAGGGGTCGCATTACGACCTGCCGATCGCGCTCGGGCTGCTCGCGGCGATGGGGCTGGTCGACAGCGAGATGCTCAGCGGCTTCCTCGTCGTCGGCGAGCTCGGGCTCGACGGGCGCGTCGCGCCGGTGCCGGGGGTGCTGCTCGCGGCGCTCCACGCGGCGGCGAACGAGTTGGGGCTGATCTGCCCGGCCGCGCAGGGTGGCGAGGCGGCGTGGGCGGGCGAGGTCGACGTCATCGCCGCCCCCGACCTGCTGACGCTGATCAACCACCTCAAGGGCACGCAATTGCTGTCGCCGCCGGTGCGCAGCGTCGCCGAGATTGTCCGCACCGGCCCCGACATGGGCGAGATCAAGGGGCAGGAGACCGCCAAGCGCGCGCTCGAAATTGCCGCCGCCGGTGGGCATAACCTGCTGATGAGCGGGCCACCGGGGTCGGGCAAGTCGCTCCTCGCCGCCGCGCTGCCCGGCATCCTGCCCGACCTGACGCCGTCGGAGGCGCTAGAAGTGTCGATGGTCGCGTCGATGGCGGGCGAGCTCGAGGGCGGCAAACTGCTCCGCGCGCGGCCGTACCGCGCGCCGCACCACAGCGCGTCGATGCCCGCGCTCGTCGGCGGCGGCGCGCGGGCGCGTCCCGGTGAGGTCAGCCTCGCCCACCTCGGCGTGCTGTTCCTCGACGAACTGCCCGAGTTCCAGCGGACGGTGCTCGACTCGCTGCGGCAGCCGCTCGAGACCGGGACGGTGACCGTCAGCCGTGCGGCGGCGCATGTCACCTATCCGGCGCGAGTACAATTGATCGCGGCGATGAACCCGTGCCGCTGCGGCCACCTCGCCGACGCACAGCTCGCCTGCTCGCGCGCGCCGAAATGCGCCGCCGACTATCAGAGCCGCGTGTCGGGACCGCTGTTCGACCGGATCGACCTCCACGTCGATGTCGCCGCGGTCAGCGCCGCCGATCTGACGCTCCCGCCCGCTGCCGACGACAGCGCCACCGTTCGCGCCCGCGTCGCGGCGGCGCGCGACATCCAGAATTCGCGCTATGCCGGGACGGCGGCGCGGACCAACGCCGAGGCCGATGGGAAGTTATTGGAGGCGGTCGCGACCCCCGATGCGGCGGGGCAGAAATTGCTCGTCCAAGCGACCCAGGCGCTCAAGCTGTCGGCGCGGGGCTATCACCGCGTCCTCCGCGTTGCGCGGACGCTCGCCGATTTGGCCGGTGCCGAACAGGTCACGCGCATTCATATCGCGGAGGCGCTGAGCTATCGGCGGCATGCGCCAGTCAATTGAGGGGAAACGCGATGACCGTCACCCGATGGATGATCCTGCCGCTCCGGCGCTACGCCGATTTCCGCGGCCGGTCGTGCCGCGCCGAATACTGGTGGTTCCTGCTGTTCGGCGTGCTTGCCGGGATCGTGGCATCGCTCCTCGATCTTTTTATCTTCGGCCCGGCGGTCGTGACCCGTCACGTGTCGATGGTCGGCGGAATCCCGATCACGGTGACGCAGACGAGTAGCCGTTTCATCGGCACCGCGCTGTCGCTCGCGCTGCTGTGCCCGCAACTTGCGGTCGTGACCCGGCGAATTCACGATGTCGATCACACCGGCTGGTGGGCCGTGCTGCCCATCGCTCTGGCGGCGGTGGCCGGATTCGGCGTCGCTGCCGGTCACCTACTCGATCTCGGTGGGCTCGCCGGACTGATGACCGTTGTCACCGCGATAAGCGTCGTCGCCGCAGTGTTTGGGGCCATCGTCTTGTTTGTCTGGACGTGCACCCGCGGCACCGGTGGCCCAAACCGCTTCGGCCCCGACCCGCTCGCCGTCGACTAGCCGGCCTGCACCGCCGCATCGACCGCATCGAGCGAAACGCCCAACTCCCCCTCCCACTTCGCCACCACCGCCGCCGCGACCGCGTTGCCGATGACGTTGGTCGCGCTGCGGCCCATGTCGAGGAAGTGGTCGACCGCGAGGATCAGCAGCAGCCCGGCCTCGGGGATATCGAAGAACGGCAGCGTTGCCGCGATCACGACGAGGCTCGCTCGCGGCACCCCGGCGATGCCCTTCGACGTCACCATCAGCAGCAGCAGCATGCTGACCTGTGCGGCGAAGCTCAGATGGATGCCGTACGCCTGCGCGATGAACAGCGAGGCGAAGGCGCAGTACATCATCGATCCGTCGAGGTTGAACGAATAGCCGAGCGGCAGGACGAACGACGCGATCCGGTTTGGCACGCCGAAGCGTTCGAGCGCCTCGAGCAGCTTGGGGTAGCTCGCCTCCGACGATGCGGTCGCGAAGGTGATCAGAAACGGCTCGCGGATCGCCTTCAGCAGTCCGCCGACCCGCGAGCGCCCGATCACCGTCGCGCCGGCCCCCAGCAGCAGCGCCCACAGGATCGCCAGCGCGAGGTAGAAGCCGCCCATGAACTTGCCGAAGGTAATGACGATCGCCAGCCCCTCGGTCGCGATCGACCCGGCGACGGCGGCGAACACCGCGAAAGGTGCGGCATACATGACGTAGCCGGTGACCTTGAGCATCAGCGTCGCGACCGCGTCGAGCCCGCGGACGACCGGCGCCCCCGCCTCGCCGATCGCGATCAGCCCGACGCCGGCGAAGCACGAAAACACGACGATCTGGAGCACTTCGTTCTGCGCCATTGCGTCGAAGATCGACTTCGGCACGAGGTGGGTGACGAAGTCCTTGAGGTTGAATGCGCTTTTGACGACACCCGTCGCGGCGTCGGCGGCGGGAAGCGCGAGGCCGACCCCGACGCCGGGCTGCAGCAGGTTGACGATCAGCGCGCCGAGCGAGAGCGACACCAGGCTGGCGACGACGAACCAGCCGAGCGTCCGACCGAACATGCGGCCCAAGCTCGCGCCGCCATCCTTCGCCCCCATGTGCGCGATCCCGACCGTCAGCGTCGACAGCACGAGCGGGGCGATGATCATCTTAATCAGGCGGAGGAAGACGTCGGTGACGATGCCGAGGTTGGCGGCGATCGCCTTCGCCTGCGGCGCGGCATACGCCGAATGAACCCACCACCCCGTCACCAGCCCGAGGGCGAGCGCGATCAGGATGAAGCCGGTCAGGCGCGTGCTTTTCATGGGGTCCCCGGGTTTCGCCCGTGGTGCGGGAGCCGCGGGGGCGGGTCAAGCGCTGCGGCCGCTTAGGGGATCAGGCGGTCGGCCCGCAGCCGCTCGAACAACGCAAAGAAGGCGTCGTCGGTCGGCTGATAGCCGGTGAAGCCGAGGCGGCGGCTTTTCGACATGTCGGTGACGACCTCGATCGGCCGGCCGAGATCGGCGTCGGTATGCCACGGCGACGCGAGACGACCGAGGTCGGGCTCGGCGAGGCCTCGGCGCTCGGCAACCACCCGCCAGATCGCCGCATCATCCGCCATCTGCTCGGCAAGCGTATGGATGGTCCCGTCGAACGCCGCGGCCTCGAGTCCGAACCAGCTCGCGATACGGCTCCACATCCACTGCCAGCGGAAGATATCGCCGTTGACGATATTGAACGCCTGGTCGTGCGCGGCTTCGGTCGCGACCGCCCACAGCAGGTGGTGGGCGAGCTGGCCCGCGTCGGTCATGTCGGTCAGTCCGGCCCATTGTGCCGTTGACCCCGGAAAATAAAATGGCCGCCCGGTTTCACGGCACAATGTCGCGTACACGGCAAGCGTCGTCCCCATGTTCATCGCATTGCCGACCGCCTTGCCGATCACCGTGTGCGGGCGATGGACGCTCCATGTGAAACCGTCGCGGGCGGCGGCGGCAAACAGCTCATCTTCCTGCGCGTAATAGAAATTCTCGACGTCGAGACGTCCCTGCTCCTCGCGGAATGGCGTCTGGGGGAGGGTGCCCTGACCGTACGCCTCGAACGGCCCGAGATAATGTTTGAGCCCGGTAACGAGCGCGACGTGACGCGGCCCCGTCGCGCCCGGCAGGCCGTCGAGCAAGTTGCGCACCATCGCGCCGTTCACGCGGATGTTCTCGACTTCGCTGTCCTGCCGTAGCCAGGTGGTGACGAAAACCGCGTCGAAACTGAGGCCGCCAAGCGCTGCCGCCGTCGCCTTAGCGTCGAGCAGATCTACCGCGATCGGCGCGACCCCGGGTTGGGTCGATGGGCGCCGCGCGAGGCCGTGTACGGTCCAGCCTTGCTCGATCAGCAGCGTCGCGGTCGCGCTACCGACGATGCCGCTCGCGCCGACGACGAGTGCGCTTCGTGCCAAGGTCCGTCTCCTGCAATGCGCAGGTGCAACGGGTCGGCGCGCGACATGGTTTCAGCCGGGAGGCGCGGTCACGCGTCTTCGAGCTCGGGCAAGCGCTCGCGCCGCAGGAGATTTGCCGGCAGCAAGCAATCGGGCAACGGCTTCGGCTGGGGCGCAATCACCGGCGGGCGACGGTCATCGTCGCCGCCACGCGGGCCGCGGCGCATCGTGACGATTTCGTAGACCGCGAGCGCGAGCGGCGCCCCAAAGCTGAGCGCGCTGCTGAGAATGGCGACGGTCGACGGGGTCATCGAAATCTCCTTCAGGTGGCAGCGATTAGCCCGCCGATCGTGTCGTGGAAACGCTTGATCCCCTGCTCCATCCCCCCAAGCAGAACATGGTCTACTGCCCCCGATCCAAGGCCATGCTGACCGAGCGCCGCCGCACGGAAATCCTCACCGGCGAAGACCCCCCCGTCGAGCAGGTCCCACGACCGTTGCCAGTGCGCCTCGGCCTTCGGCGTCGCCGGCGGCTCGGGAATCAGCATGAAATCCTCGACGAGCGTTTCGTTCACGCTTTGCGGCATCAGCGTCATGATGTTGATATAGTCGGGCGAGGCGACGATCACCGTGCCCGGCACGAGCTGGTAGGCGAAGGTCACCGTCCGCCGCAGCGCGCCCCAGTCCGGCCAGTCGACCCCGTCGAGCTTCTC
>CAXTPH010000201.1:0-4923 GCA_964245955.1 uncultured Sphingomonadaceae bacterium
TACAAGGCGATGGCGCGCGACGCGACGCAGAACGGCGACCGCGTCCAGGCCGAATTCTACATGCAGTACGCCGACCATTATTATCGCGTCTTGAACGAATTCCGCGCGCGCGATCCGCAGCCGGCGCCGCGGCAGAATTACGACGAGGACGACGGCTTCGACAATATGGGCGGCGTCGGGCAGAATTATGCGGCGTCGCAGACGGCGAGCTATGCCGATGACGGTGACGACGAGGAGGAGGGCGACGACGCCCGCCGCCAGGCCGTCGCGCCGCCCGAGCGCCCGAGCTACGATCGCAGCAACGAGCGCCAGCAGGGTGACCGCCAGCAGGGTGACCGGCAACAGGGTGACCGCCAGCAGGGTGACCGCCAGCAGGGCGACCGGCAGACCGACCGGAACCGCAACGGTGCCAACCCGTCGCACCAGCAGCGCGCGTATAATGGGCAGCGTGACGGCAACCAGTCGCGTGACGGCAGCCAGCAGCCGAACAATGGACAGGGTCGCGAGGCGTATGCGCCGCGCGAGGCCGCGATGCGCGATCAGCAGCAGGGCGATTACACGCCGCGCGGCAATGGTCAGGGCGACACCGCCCCGCGTGAGACGTTCCAGCGCGAGGCCAGCGTTCGCGACAACGGTCAGCGCGACGGGCAGCAGCGCGAGGCCGGGGTGCGTGACAACGGTCAGCCGGACAATGTCGAGCGCGAGCCCCGTGCCGAGGCACCGCGATCGCGCGAACGGATGCGCGAGCCGATCCGTCGCTCCGCCGAGCCGGTCGAGACGATGATCGCGGGCCTGCCCGGTCCGGCGACGCTGACCCCTCTGGCACCGGCGCCTGCCCCACAGGCAGTGTCGCCGGCGGCTGCAGTCGAGCCCGAGATTGCCCCGGATGCCGATGCGCCGGTCAAGCGCCCGCGCGGCCGCCCGCGCAAGGTCGTTGCGCCCGTTACCGACGCTGCCGACGCCTGACATCGACGCCGGCGTCGACCGGGCGCTGGCCGCCGGGTTCGACCGGGCGTGGGCGCTGCTCGCGGCGGCGCCCGGCGATCCGGCATCGGGGCTGCGTTGGCCGGTCGTGGCGACAATCGGGCGCGACGGACCCGACGCCCGGGTCATGGTGCTGCGGGCGGTCGACCGCGCCCACAACACGCTCGCGTTTTATTCGGATCACCGCGCGGCGAAGATCGCGGCGCTAGCCGCCGATCCGCGCGTCGCGATCACCGGCTACGATACGACGACCCGTCTCCAGCTCCGCTTGACCGGAATCGCTTCGGTGACCACCGACGGCGCGGCGGCAGATGCGGCGTGGGCGGCGATCGCGTCTGCCGGGCGCACGGCGTATCAAAGCATCCTGCCGCCCGGGACGCTGGTTGCCGGCCCGCCACCGGTTCCCCCAATCCCTCCAGACGCCGGGCGCGAGTCGTTCGCGGTCGTCAGCGTTCAGCTCGAGCGATTCGAGTGGCTTGACCTTTCGGTGCCGGGTCACCGCCGGGCATTGCACGTGCGCGATGGCTCGACCTGGCGCGGACGCTGGCTGGTTCCCTAGCCCCGGCGGCGTGGCATTAACGCAACCCTCCGATTTTCTCGTCGCCGATATAAATTCTGCAACAAAGTCGACACGGAACTGTCATGACCCCCGCCTAGGCGGCTCTCAGCAACGAGCACAGGGGACATTCCAATGACGACGACCAAGTGGGGCTTCGCGCTCCTCGCCGCGACGGCGATGACGACGATCGTGGCGGCACCGCTCCGCGCGCAGGACACCGATGCGCCGATGTCCGCCGAAAAATCGGCCGCCCAGCTCGAATTCCTCAAGGCGCAGGTAGACGCGCTCCAGGCGCAGCTCGATGCGGTCAAGAAGACCGCCGGCATCATCACCCCGACCTTCGGGGCGACGCCCGCCTTCTCGAACCCCGATGGCTACAAGTTCAAGCTGACCGGCGAACTCCAGTATGATGCCGGCCAGGTCGGCAACCCGGGTCCGAACAAGATCAACACGCCGAACCTTGGCTTCAACAGCCGGTCGCGTCGTCTGCTCATCGGCGCCCAGGGCTCGCTGCCCGGCGACTTCTCGTACAGCTTCCAGTTCAACCTCGCCGAGGGCGTAGTCGATTACGAAGACGTGATCATGGAGTTCGCGCCGCACAAAACGCCGCTGACCTTCACGCTCGGCTATTTTTATCCGTTCAGCTCCATGGAAAACATGATGAGCAATCGGTTCCTGTCGTTCCTCGAGCGGTCACAGCTCAACGATGCGACCAGCAACGGGCGTCGCCTCGGCGTCGCCGCTACCTATGCAGACAAGGCGGGCGATTTCCGCATCCAGGCGGGCCTGTTCAACGAAGGCATCAACGGCAACCCGAACCCGGGCAACGCCGCGACCCCGGCGAACCAGAACCTGTTCGACCGCACCGGCTACCAGGGCTCGCTGCGCACGGTCTGGTCGCCGCAGCTCGCCGGCGGTCAGCTCCACCTCGGCGCAAACTTCCAGTATCGTCGCTTCCGCCAGACTGCGCTCGGTCTGCAGTATCGCGTGCGTCCGTTCACCCAGACGACCGACCAGCGCTTCGTCGGCACGGGCAATATCGCGTCGAAGGGCGACGAGATCTACGGCGTCGAGGCCATGTACATCCACGGGCCGTTCCACGCGGCGGGCGAAGCGCAGTACATCCAAAACGAGGGCTATCGGCCCGGTACCGTGGCAGTCAACCCGCAGGTCCTGCTGGGCACGCTGTATCCGCAGAACGCGCACTTCATCACCGGCTACGGCGAGGCGGGCTTCTGGCTCACCGGCGAAACCCGCGGCTACAAGAACGGCAAGGTCGACCGCACCAAGATCCTCAATCCGGTCAGTGCCGGCGGCCTCGGCGGCCTGCAGCTTGTCGGCCGCGTCGACTACATCGATCTGACCGACAACGTCGGCAACACCGCCGCGAACAGCTTCGGGCTCATCAACGGCGGCAAGCAGATCGGCTATCTCGGCGCGCTCAACTACTGGCCGATCGACTATGTCCGCTTCACCGCTGAGTACGCTCGCGCCGAAGTGACCGGCGGTCCGAACGCGGCGCTTGTCGTCCCGACCAGCACGGCGGCTCCCGTCAACCGCAAGTACGGGACCGACACCTTCCTCCTGCGCGCCCAGATCGACTTCTAAGGCGCCTGATGCATCGATGACGGGGCGGTCCGGGAACGGGCCGCCCCGTCGCGTTTCAGCGGTCCTTGGCCGTCGGGTCGATCACCGCGTCGTCGTGCCCGCTGTTGGCGCTGACGAAGACGAGGCCCATCAGGGCGCCGGCGAGCAGGAGCGACATGCCGATCCCCAATCCCATCGCGAGCATAAATTGCCAGTGGAGTACGACGCCGTCGCGATGAAGCGACCATAGCGCCCCGGCGATCGCCAGTGCGGCAATCGTTACCATGAAGACCATCAGCCGGCGGAATCGCCGCCAATGATCGGCTGGGCGTAGGGGGTCGCGCATGTTCTTTCCTTCCGCCCCGAATCGGCAGACACTGGAGCGTGTACCGGCGATATGGGGATAACCTCGACGCGGTGCACCCCTGGGGATGGAGGTATCCATGTCGATCGGATCGATTCTCACCGGCAAGAAGCCGCTGATCAGCGTCGCGGCCACGACCTCGATCCGCGAGATCGCGGCATTACTGTTCGAAAACCGAATCGGCGCGGTGCTTGTCGTTGAGGACGGCGCGATTCGCGGGATCGTATCCGAACGCGACATCGTCGCTGGGCTCCACAGCCATGGTCCCGCCGTGCTCGACACCGCGGCCGA
Source organism: uncultured Sphingomonadaceae bacterium (assembly GCA_964245955.1). Lineage (GTDB taxonomy): Bacteria > Pseudomonadota > Alphaproteobacteria > Sphingomonadales > Sphingomonadaceae > Polymorphobacter_B. The sequence continues at coordinate 3,786 of CAXTPH010000201.1, forward strand.
GATCGTCATGACCTCCCCCGTCGTGACGGCGACACCGCGCACCACGATCGTCGCGGCGATGGGGGTGATGACCAACCGCCGGATCCGGCATCTGCCAGTGGTCGAAGACGGCGAGCTGCTTGGGCTCGTCTCGATCGGCGATCTCGTCAAGCGCCGGATCGACGACGCCGAGCACGAAGCGAGCGCGCTCAAGGACTATATTGCGACAGCCTGAGCGCAGTTTCGACGGCAGGCGAGCATCCCAGCGGAACTTTTCTGGGTCCCGCGCAAAAAAGTGCTTGCCAGCCCGGAGGCCCCGGCCTAGATGACCACTCCCGGTTGACGGGCGGTTCGGGGCTTCCCCGGGCGCCGGTTTTCCCAGACAGCGGTGACGGCTCGAGCGGCCTTTTACAAGGCAGGTCGAACGTCGCTTTGTCGCGGAACGGGTTTTCGCCTTCCGGCTTCGGTCGAAAGCAACGAAAAAAGAAGTTGACGGGGTTTGAGACACGGCCCATAAGCCGCCCCCGACGCCGGAACGAACCACTGGGTTCGACTTTGGGTCTCGAAAAATTCAAGGCCGCTCGGCACTCCGATAAAACGGAGGACAGAGTGGTGTCGCTCTTTCTCATTGTAGGTTGAATGAAGGGACATGTGGGCGGCGGTCCATGGCTCCGAGCGTACAAGGGCTCGGGCGTCATGGTTAAAACACGCCTCCTATATGTCTACCACAATGCACTACCGACTTTCGGGTCGGAACTGTCAGACTGGTTTTGCAGATTAGGACGCTCCTTGAACGGGGTGTCGTTGGTCACGCGGCTTTCGAGCAGCGTGGGTGGCGATATTTCGGACATGAACTTGAGAGTTTGATCCTGGCTCAGAACGAACGCTGGCGGCATGCCTAACACATGCAAGTCGAACGAGACCTTCGGGTCTAGTGGCGCACGGGTGCGTAACGCGTGGGAATCTGCCCTTAGGTACGGAATAACAGTGAGAAATTACTGCTAATACCGTATGATGTCTTCGGACCAAAGATTTATCGCCTAGGGATGAGCCCGCGTTGGATTAGCTAGTTGGTGGGGTAAAGGCCTACCAAGGCGACGATCCATAGCTGGTCTGAGAGGATGATCAGCCACACTGGGACTGAGACACGGCCCAGACT
>CAXTPH010000202.1:0-4918 GCA_964245955.1 uncultured Sphingomonadaceae bacterium
GGGGTCGCCAGCACCAGCAGCAGGATCGTCGTGACGAGCGCGAGCTCGACGGTGGTGGCGATGACGAGGTTCATGGGCGGGCGGCGCGCGTCATCGCCGCGTCTTACTTCGCCGGAACCTCATAGCCATAGCGCTTGATGATCGCGACCGCCTCAGGCCCGCGCAGGAATTTGACGAACGCCGCTGCCGCCGGGTTCTTCGCGCCGCTCCTGAGCAGCATCGCCTGCTGGTCGATCGGGGCGTGCAACGTCGCCGGCACGAGCCAGCGCGAGCCGCCGGCGACGTTGACCACCTGGCTCGCCGCGACGAAGCCGAGCTCGGCCGCGCCGGTCGCGACGAACTGATACGCCTGGGTGATCGAGCTGCCCTTGACCAGCTTCGGCGTCAGCACGTCGGTCAGCCCGAGCTTCGCCAGCGTCTCGACCGCGGCGCGGCCGTACGGCGCGGCGGCCGGATCGGCGATCGCCAGATGCGCGAAGCTGCCGGTCTTGAGCACGGCGCCGCGATCGTCGACGAGCCCTGGCGTCGCCGAATACAGCACGAGCCGGCCGACCGCATAGGTGAAGCGGCTGCCGGCGACCGCGAGCCCCGCGCCTTCGGCCTTCTTCGGCCGCTCGGCGTCGGCCGACAGGAACACCTCGAACGGCGCGCCCTGCATCATCTGCGTATAGAACGCCCCCGACGCGCCGAAGCTGAGTACTGCCGTGTTTCCCGTCGCCTTGTGAAAGGCGGCGGCGATTTCCTTCGCGGGTTCGGTGAAGTTCGCCGCGACCGCGACCTGCATCTCGGTGGCGGACGCTACGCTCGGAAACGCAAGTACGAGGGCAAGCGCCAGCCGGGTGAAGATGGGCATCCTTGGCTTCCCTTGGGACCAGACCGACCCGACCGCCGGACCGACATATTTAGTCATATACATCGGTACGCGAGCGACGCCAGACCGGCTAGCTGCGCCGGTCAGGATTTCTCCATCGGGCGCGGCTCGTCGCGCAGATCGGCGAGCAGCGCGTCCGCATGCGGGGCCGCCGCCGCCACAAGCGCCGCATCGAGGTCGCGGTAGCGTACGAGGACGCTCGCGCCGAAAGCTGTAAGCGTCGCGCCGCCGCCATGGCTGCCGCCGTGCGCGGTCGCCACCAGTGGTTCGCGCCAGCAGCGGTTCATCGTGTCGACCATCAGCCATGTCCGGCGATAGCTGAAGCCCAGCGCACGCCCCGCCGCCGAGATCGAGCCGGTCGCCGCGATCGCCGCGAGCAGGTCGGCCTTGCCCGGCCCGATCGCGAACTCGCCGCCGCAGACCAGCTGCGCCTTGAGCTTGAGAACACGGCCGGCGGGCGGTGCGAGCGGCGGCGGGCGCGACATGCGCGGACCGTATGCGGTCGGCGGGTTTCGCTCAACCGGCGGCCAGCCGCGGCACCGTCCGCTGATGACACGCGCGCGGCGGATGCTATCTGGGAACGATGACCGTTGATCTGACCATCGTCTACGAACACCCCGCGTGGTTCGCGCCGCTGTTCGCCGTGCTCGACCGGCGCGGTCTGCGCTACGACGCGCAGCACCTGTCGGACCACCGCTTCGATCCCGGCGACCCGCGGCCCCCCGCCCCGGTGGTGCTGAGCCGCGTCGCGATGTCGAGTTTCCTGCGCGAGGGCGAGCACGGCATCTTCTATGCCGAGGCGCTGTTCGCGCACTGGGCGGCGCGCGGCGCGCGGGTGATCAACGGGGCCGAGGTGATTGCGATCGACCGTTCGAAGGCGCGGCAGCTGTCGCTAATCTCCGGGCTCGGTCTCGGCATCCCGCGGACGCGGGTGGTGCACCGCGCCGCCGACCTCGCGGCAGTGGCGGCGGAGGTGGGCTTTCCGCTCGTGGTCAAGGCGAACATCGGCGGGTCGGGCGCGGGCATCGTCCGCTACGCCAGCGCCGACGAGCTCGCGGCATCGGTCGCCGCCGGTACCGCCCCCGCAAGCGTCGACCGGGTGCTGCTGGTCCAGGAATATGTCCCCGCCCGCGCCGGTATCGTCACGCGGATCGAGACGCTCGCCGGCAAGTTCCTCTACGCGATCGACATCGACAGCCCCGCCGACGCCTTCGACCTCTGCCCGGCCGACGCGTGCGAGATCGGCCGCGGCCCCGGCGCCATCACGATCACCCGCGCCGATCCGCCACCTCAGCTGATCGACGCCGCCGAACGGATCGCACGCGCCGCCGGACTCGACCTCGGCGGCATCGAGGTGATGATCGACGACCGCGACGGCAGCGCCAAATTCTACGACATCAACGCGCTGTCGAACTTCGTCGCCCGGCCGCTCGACGTCCTCGGCTGGGATCCGCACGAGCAGCTGGTCGACTATCTCGAAGCCGCCATCGCCGCGAGCAGGAGCTGACATGCGCTACGGTTTCTGGACCCCCGTCTTCGGCGGCTGGCTGCGCAACGTCGCCGACGAGCAGATGGCGGCGACGTGGGAATATACCCGCGACCTGTGCCTCCGCGCCGAGCAGATCGGCTATGACCTGACGCTCGTCGCCGAGCTCAACCTCAACGACATCAAGGGCATCGACGCCCCCGCGCTCGACGCATGGTCGACCGCCGCCGCGCTCGCCGCGGTGACCGAGCGACTCGAGCTGATGGTCGCGGTCCGGCCGAACTTCCACCAGCCGGCGCTGTTCGCCAAGCAGGCGGCGAACATCCAGAACATTAGCGGCGGGCGGCTGAGCCTGAACGTCGTCTCGTCGTGGTGGGCCGAGGAGGCGCGCCAGTACGGGCTGCAGTTCGACGCCCACGACGACCGCTATGCGCGAACCTCGGAATGGCTGCGCGTCGTCGACGGCCTGTGGCGCGAGCCGCGCTTCAGCTTCGACGGGCAGCTGTACCGGACCGACGGCGCAATCCTGTCGCCGAAGCCGGTGATGACGCCGATCCTGTATGCCGGCGGCGAGTCCGAGAGCGCCAAGGCGCTGATCGCGGCGCAGTGCGACGCCTATGTCATGCACGGCGACGAGCCGGCGGTGATCGCCGCCAAGATCGCCGACATGCGCGCGCGGCGCGATCGGCTCGGCTTGGGGCCGATGATCTACGGGATGGCGGCGTACGCCGTTGTCCGCGACAGCGCGCGCGAGGCCGCGGCCGAGGTCGCGCGGATCACCGACATGGGCGACCGGCCGCCGCCGGGGTTCGATAATTTCGATCAGTGGCTGTCGGGCACGCAGCTCGAGCGCGAGCTCAAGATCCGCGAATATTCGGTCAGCAACCGCGGGCTGCGGCCCGGGCTCGTCGGGACGCCCGAGCATGTCACCGCGCGCGTCGCCGAGTTCGCAGCCGCCGGGCTCGACCTTCTCCTCCTGCAGATGAGCCCGCAGCGCGAGGAGATGGAGCGCTTCTCGGCGCAGGTGATCCCGGCCGGCCTGCGTCGCGCGGCGTGAATCGGACCCTCGCGACGCTCGCCGGACTGATCGTCGGCATCGCGGGCGGCGCGCTGACGGTCGCGCGCGGCTGGCCCGCCGCCGATGCGCTGGCGGCGGCGACCCTGATCGGCACGCTGTGGCTCGATGCGCTGCGGATGACGGTGCTGCCGCTGGTGGTAACCCTAACCGCGACCGGCACCGCGCGCGCGATCGCGGCGGCGAGCGGTGGCGCGGTCATCCGCCGCGCCGCGCTGCTCGGGCTGGTGCTGCTGATTGTCTCCGCCGGCGTCGCAGTCGTGGTGGCGCCGCCGCTGCTCGCGGCATGGTCGCCCGATGCGGCGTCACTCGCGGCGCTGCGCGGGGCGGGGTCGCCGGTCCCCGGGCACATCGCCGGATCGGGCGATGCGCTGCTCGGGCTGATCGCCCCTAACCTCGCCGCCGCCGCCGCCGAGGGCGCGATTCCACCGCTCGCGATCTTCGCGCTCCTTTTCGGCATTGCCGCCGCCCGCCTGCCCGCCGAGCGGACGCGGACCGTGCTCGACGCGCTCGCCCAGACCGCCGAGATCGTGCTGGTGATCGTCGGCTGGGTCCTGACGCTCGCGCCGATCGGGGTCGCCGCGCTCGGCTTCACGCTCGGCGCACGGCTCGGGCTCGGGGCCGGGTCGGCGCTGGCGAGCTACGTCGGGACGCAGCTTGCGGTCACCGGCGTCCTCGGCATCGCGATGTACGCGTTAGCGACGATCGGCGGGCGGGTGCCGGTCGCGGCGTTCGCCCGGGCCGCGCTTGAGCCGCAGGCGGTCGCGGCGAGCACCCAGTCGTCGCTCGCCGCGCTGCCGGCGATGCTCACCGCGGTCGGACGGCTGATCGGCGGCGGCGATCCAGCGAGCGCGCCCGCCGCCGTGCTGCCGCTCGCCGTCGCGCTGTTCCGGCTCGCCGCGCCGGCGTCGATCGTCATCGTCACCCTCGCGACGGCGCATCTGTACGGCACCCACCTCGCCCCGGCGACGCTGGCGACCGTGGCGGCGCTGGCGATCCTCGGCACGCTGATCATCGCCGGACTGCCGAACCAGACGACCTTCTTCGCCGCTTATGCGCCGCCGCTGCTCGCCGCGCATCTGCCGGTCGACCTGCTGCCGCTGTTCCTTGCGGTCGATGTGATCTGCGATATCGGCTATACCGTCACCAACGTCACCGCCGATCTGTCGGTCGCGGCCGCCGCGGCGCGGGCGGAACGGCGCCCGCCCGCCGCGCCGCTCACCACCACGTGACGTAGAGCGCAATCAGGACGAGGACGACGCCGAGCCCGAGGATGTTGAAGCTCGGCGCGGTCGCATAGTCGAGGCCGCGGGTCTCGATCCGGTTGACCCGCGCCTGCGGCCGGACAAGCGAGACGATAACGGCAACCGCCAGCGCCGCGACGAACACGATCGACATGCGGTTCATGAATGGGATGTCGGGCATGGCGTGGCGCAGTGCCAGCGACAGGACGAACGACCCGACTGCCGCGCTTAGCGCCCCCACC
>CAXTPH010000203.1:0-4911 GCA_964245955.1 uncultured Sphingomonadaceae bacterium
AGGGGCCGATGGTCCAATCGCGAAGGATTGACGTCGCAGCCGCGGCCGCCCGGATCATCGCCCTGGCGCTGGTCGCACAGGTCCTAATCGCCTCGAGCACTGCTCCCGGCCTCGTCGACCCCGCGGCGCGGTCAGCATTCGCCCAGACGATCGACGAGACTAAAGCGACGATGCTCGGTGATCCGGTCCGCGCCGAGCGCCTCGCGAAAAGCGCGGCGGCAGCGGCGGCGGCATGGCCCACCGGCGCGGAGCGCGACGTCGCACTCGCAACCGCGCAATGGCTCGAAGGCGAAGCTAATTACCGGACCAACGACATCGCCGCCGCAGCGCCGCTAATTGCCGCGGCGCTGCAAACCACCGAGCGAGTCGCGCCCGCTTCGAAGCTCAATGCCGACCTCCTGCTGTCGCGCGCGCGGATCGCGGTCGAGCAGGGCCGGGCGCAGGCCGGTCTTGGGGATCTTCAGCGCGCCTTCGACATTTTTGCGCTACTCGGCGATGCGCGAAGTCAGGCCAAGGCAATGCAGAGTATCGGATCGCTCTATCAAGACGCGCAGAATTTTGAGCGTGTGCTCTATTATTATAAGACGGCAAGCGAGTTATATCCTAACGACCCGATGTTGAACCTTTCAGCAAGTAATAATATCGCAAACGCCTATGCGCATCTTGGCCGGCTCGACGATGCCGAAGGCGAGTTCCGGCGCGCTCTGATTATCGCGCGCAAGTTGAACAGCGCTATTTTGATCGCGCGGATCCTCGATAATATTGCCGATCTCCAGATCGACCGCACAAAATACCTCGAAGCGCGAGCGACGGTTGCCGAGGGACTCGCCCTGACAACCGACCCCAAGGCGGCGGCGTGGCGCCCGATGCTGCTCGGCACTGCCGCGCGACTCGCACTCGCGCAGGGACGCCCCGACGCCGCCGTTCGTGCAATCGAAGCAGCCTTCGCACCGTCAGCTAATTCGGTAACCGATCAGTCGTATCGCCCGGTTCATCTGACCGCGTATCGCGCATACAAATCCAACGGCGATTATCGACGTGCGCTCGAGCATCTCGAAGCGTTTCGCGCTCTTGACGACGCCGGACGGACGCTCGCGACGTCGACGAGTTCGGCGCTGCTGGCGGCGCAGTTCGACTTCGCCAACCAGAATGCAAGCATCGACAGACTAAAACGTAAGCAGCTCGAGGATGAAGCGGCGCGGCGGACGATCCTCCTCTCGGGCATCCTCATCCTCGTTGCCGGCGCGGCGCTGTTCCTGATCATCTACCTTCGCTCGCTCCGGCGCAGTCGCAACGAGATCCTCGCTGCCAACCTCGAGCTGGCGAAGACGAACCGCGAGCTCGCCGAGGCGCTGCTGGCCAAGTCGCAATTCCTCGCGACGACGAGCCACGAAATCCGCACCCCGCTCAACGGCATCCTCGGCATGACGCAGGTGATGCTCGCCGACCGGACCGTCACCGGCGCGGTGCGCGAGCGGCTCGGACTGGTCGATTCGGCCGGCCGGTCGATGCGCAGCCTGGTCGACGACATCCTCGACTTCGCGAAAATGGACTCGGGCGCGCTGGCGATCGAGAGCGCGCCGGTCGATATCGCCGCGGTACTGCCCGACCTCGTCGCGCTGTGGCGTGTCGAGGCGGTCGACAAGGGGATCACTCTTCAGCTCGACCTCGACGCGGCGCTCGGGCCGATCGTCACCGACATCGTCCGGCTGCGGCAGATCATCTTCAACCTGCTCTCGAACGCGGTGAAGTTCACCACCGCGGGATCGGTTCGGATCGCGGCCGCCCCGGTCAGCATCGACGGCGGCGAGCAGCTGGTGATCGCCTTTCGCGATACCGGGGTCGGGATTCCGGCGGCGGCATTCGAGACGATCTTCGAGCCGTTCCGGCAGCTCGACACCAGCACGACGCGGCGGTTCGGCGGCACCGGGCTTGGGCTGGCGATCTCGCGGCACCTTGCCCGCGCGCTCGGCGGGGACATCACCGTCGACAGCGTCCTCGATGCGGGGTCGACCTTCAGCTTGCGGCTGCCGTACGTCCGGGCCACGCCGGCGGCGCCCGCGGTCGACGGTCGGCGGCTGGAGGGCGCGCGCCCGCGCCTGCTGATCGCGGGGGCCAACCCGATCGGGCGGAGCATGCTGCGGACCCGGCTCGATCCGCATTTCGATCGCTGCGCCGCCTGCGACCTCGACGAGGCGGCGGAGCGGGTGGCGTCGGGCTTCGTCGATATCGTCCTGATCGACGCCGACGGTCTCGCGGCTGACACGGTCGCCGCCCTGGTCGCCCGCCTCGATAATCCCGACCTGGCGGTCGCGGTTCTCGCCCCGGCGGCGAGCCCGTTGGCCGACGTCCTGCGCGACGCCGCGGCGGTGATCGTCAAGCCGGTCAGCATCGACGGGCTTGTCGCGACGTTGACCAAGCTGGCGGATGCCAAAGTCGCGGTTGCTTCGGCATAATGGCGGCGAATATATCGTTCACCATAGTTTTTTGCACCCGATTGCCGTAACGGTCGGTTACGCGGCGGGCACCGACGCGTCCGCGAGAGGCATCGATGCAGGTATTGGCGATCGAAGACGATGCCCTGAACCGCCGGGTGGTCCGCGATATGCTGATGGTCGCCGGCGTCGGCATGGACGAAGCCGACAGCGCCGAGAAGGGCCTGCGGATGATCGACAAGATGGATTTCGATGCCATCCTGATGGACCTGCGGATGCCCGGCATGGACGGCTTCGAGGCGATCGGCCACATCCGAAAACGCCATGATGCCAAAGCGTTCCTGCCGATCATCGTCATCACCGCCGACGCCGCGGAAAACCTGCGCGAGCAGTGCCTTGCGCACGGCGCCGACGAGCTGCTGCTCAAGCCGGTGGCGATGGACGCGCTGTTCGACGCGATCGGCCGGGTCATCGCCGCGCGCGCCGACGGGTCGATGATGCTGTAGCCGGGCGGTCCGCACCGGTCCGCGCACAACGCCGATCGGTGATTTCCCCGCCGCGACACGACCCCGCACGTCGGTTTCGGGCAGGACGTCTCAGCCGACGCGAAACCGCCCGTCGCCGCCGCCAAACGCCAGCCCGCGCGCCGCCGCAAACGCCGCGACCTCGCCCGCTGCGGCCGGATCGTCGCTCAGGAGGTCGACGACGCTCGCGCCGTCGCGCAGCGCACGCGCCAGCCGCAGCACCGGCCACGGGCAGCGCAGGCCGCGCGCATCGACGAGAACGGTCTGGTCCACCATCCCGACCGCGCATAGCATGGCGGCAACATCGATGGGGAGACGCGCGCATGTTCCAGACCGATTTGCTTGTGGGTCAGAAGATCCTCGTTACCGGCGGGGGCACCGGGCTCGGGCGGTCGATGTCGGCGGCGTTCATGGCGCTCGGGGCTGAGGTCGTCATCTGGGGCCGCCGCGGCGCGGTGCTCGACGCGACCGCCGCCGAGCTGCGCGCCGAGACCGGCGGCGTCTGCACGCCGATGGCGGTCGATATCCGGAACGGCGGCGCGATTGACGAGGCGATGCAGGCCGTCTTCGACGCGGGCCCGCTGACCGGGCTCGTCAACAACGCCGCCGGCAACTTCATCTCGCCGACCGAGGATCTGTCGCCGAACGCGTTCAACGCGATCGCCTCGATCGTCGCCGCCGGCACCTTCAACACCACCGTCGCCGCGGGCAGGCGCTGGATCGACGCCGGGCTCCGGGGCTCGATCGTCTCGATCGTCGTGTCGTGGGTGTGGAACGGGGGGCCGTTCACCGTGCCGTCGGCGATGTCGAAGGCGGGGATCGCGGCGATGACGCAGAGCCTCGCGGTCGAATGGGGGCCGAAGGGCATCCGCGCCAACGCGATCGCACCGGGGCCGTTTCCGACCAAGGGCGCGTGGGAGCGGCTGATGCCGGCGCCGCTGATGGCGAAGACCGGCGGCGGCATGGGGGCCGACGCGATCCCGCTGCGGCGGATGGGTGAGCACGCCGAACTCGCCAACCTCGCGGTGTTCCTGCTGTCGGGGCAGTGCGATTATTTGACCGGCGCAGTGATCCCGATCGACGGCGGACAGTGGCTCGTGTCGAACGGCAACTTCAGCAACCTGACCGCGCTCGACGCCGACGACTGGCGCGGCATCAAGGCGGCTATCCAATCGACCAACGCCGTCGACCGCGCCGGGCGGACGGCGTGAGATGAACTGATTGTCCCACGCTCACGCCGTCATCCCCGCGAAGGCGGGGACCCATATCCCAGAGACTGTCACGGTGAAGCGACGCCGGTCGGGCGGCACGGCTCGATCCCGCGCAGCTTCTGGAATATGGGTCCCCGCCTCCGCGGGGATGACGTCGATTAAGCGGGGTGACGATTTGATGGTCGGCACGCGTCGCAGCGCGACTCCTCCCGCTCGTCACGCTAGACCCCGGAGATGACCGCACCCTCCGCTCCCCGCCATCCCCACGCGCTGACGTTCATCTTCGTCACCGTGCTGCTCGACGTCATCGGCTTCGGCATCATCATCCCGGTGCTGCCCAAGCTGATCATGGCGCTTGGCCATGTCGATCTCGGGGCGGCGGCGCGGATCGGCGGCTATCTGATGTTCGCCTATTCGGCGATGCAGTTCGTCTCGGGGCCGGTGCTCGGCGGTCTGTCGGACAAATACGGGCGGCGGCCGATCCTGCTCGCGTCGCTGACCGCGTTCGGCCTCGACTATCTGCTGACCGGGTTCGCGCCGACGCTGGCGTGGCTGTTCGCCGGGCGGATCGTCGCCGGCATCACCGGCGCGTCGTTCAACAGCGCCTATGCCTATATCGCCGACGTCACCCCGCCCGAACGGCGGACGCAGAATTTCGGGCTGTTGGGCTTTGCCTTCGGCGCGGGGTTCATCATCGGCCCGGCGATCGGCCGCCCGGCCGACGCCGCCCAGCTCGCGACC
>CAXTPH010000204.1:0-4876 GCA_964245955.1 uncultured Sphingomonadaceae bacterium
CGCCGGCAGCAGGATGTTGTGGCACTGCTCAGCGGCATCAACATCGCGCGGATCTGAACCGCCAACCACATCTATTCGCGCGCAGCGACACGGCAGTGATAGCGTTCACTACGCTCGGAAGTAATTATACAGGATTATCGCGGCTCAGCCGGCAGAGCTGCTCACGTCATCAGGCTACATGAAGTGCTTTCAAAAGCTTTCCGTCGATATGAGTCGGGTAAACTAGTCACCGAAGTTTGTTGCGAGCCGCCGCGGCGGCGGCGGAGCGCATAGTGTCGTCTTATAAACCTCCTGGCCGAAAAGCAATCTTCGGATCGCGTGAATGAATGTCCAGTTGTAGAGAGCCGCTGCTCAGCGACGAACGCCCGACAATGAGTCATACAAGAGTTATGACACATCGGGGCTGCGTCGTTTGGGCAACTTCAGCCAGCAAGTGTCATCAACGATCCAAAAGGTGGCCGAAGCTTCAGGCGACGAGCGGGACTAGGCGTCGGGTGAGCCACCCGCGTCAGCGACACTAAACGGGATTGGGATCTCGTTCCATTCCCGTTAGTTCAGCCAAAACTCGAGTCGCGAGCAATGCGGCGGCGGCCGGACCGATGATTAGGTGCCACGTGTTAGCCGCCGAGTTGATACCGCCTCGACCAATCGCTGCGGCTGCTGGGGCATCGACTTTTGCGTCACTTTTGACGACCGCGATCAGGCGGCTCGACATTGCGCGCATCGACACAATGTTGTCAGCACCGCCTAGCGCCGCGAGCACCGCTGGCAACACGTCGAGGTCCCCGCCGGCGACGTAATCGCGGAGTTCCTGCGCCAGCATGTCCGCGGTCGGACCGACAACGACCTGCAGCGCATCGGGCGATGGGCGGATAATGCCGCGCGCGCCGAGCTGCTGCAGCGCGGCCTCATTGATGACGGTCTGATCGCGGACGATTAGGCGGAGGCGCGTCGTGCAGGCATCAATCGCTTTAAGGTTCGCGGCACCGCCGAGCGCAGCTATCATTGCACCAGCTCGGCCGCCAGATGACGGGGCCGTAGATGAAGCCGCGACGACGACTGTGTCGCGTCCCGGCGTCCGTAGGTTAAAGCGAATAATAACCCAGCGGAACAGCAGATAATATACGGCCGCATAGGCAATGCCGACTGGTACCAGCAGCAACGGCCGGGTCGCCCGTCCGAAGTTCAGGACATAGTCCAGAAGCCCGGCGGAGAAGCCGAAACCGAGCTTTACCCCTAGCGCGTCCATCAACACCATTGCGACGCCGGTCAGGACCGCATGGAGCACGAACAACGCCGGGGCGAGAAACATGAAGGTGAATTCGATCGGCTCGGTAACACCGGTAAGCATCGCAGTCAGTGCCAGCGAGAAAAATAGGCCGCCGACCTCGGCCCGCCGGGCCGGTACTGCGGCGTGATACATGGCGAGGCACGCTGCGGGCAGACCGAAGATCATGACCGGGAAGAAGCCTGCCATGAAGCCGCCCGCGCTGGGGTCGCCGGCGAAAAACCGATTAAGATCGCCAGTCGCGCCGTGAAAACTGCCGAGAATGAACCAGACGACGTTGTTGAGAATGTGGTGCAACCCCGTCACCAGCAGGAGGCGATTGAGCAGCCCATAGGCGAACAGGCCCGCCGGCCCCGCGGCGGCTACGCCGTGCGAGAGGCCATCGATCGCCCGGTCGAGCGCGGTGAAGCCGAGCCCAAACCCCAGCGCCAGCACGACGCCCGCCGCGCCGCTAATGATCGGCACGAAGCGCCGGCCGCCGAAGAAGGCGAGATAGTCGGGCAGCCTGATCGTACCAAAACGATTATACGCCTGGCCGGCGATCAGCCCTGACAGGATGCCGATCGGGACGCTGAGCTTAGCGAGCGCCGCCGCGCGGAAAGCCGTTTCGGCCAGCGACTGCGCCGCCCCGCTCAGTCCCGCGGCCAACGCGGTCGGCACCGCGATCAGCGCCTCAGCCCCGTTCGTCGCGACCAGAAAACCGACGACGCCGGCCAATCCCGCCGCGCCGTTGCCGTCGCGGGCGAAGCCGACCGCGACTCCGATCGCGAATAGCAGGCCAAGGTTCTTGAAGATCGCATCGCCGGCGGCGGCGACGAAAGCGATGTCGAGCAGGTCGGGCTGGCCGAGGCGAAGCAGGATGCCGGCCACTGGCAGCACCGCGATCGGCAGCATCAGCGCGCGGCCGAGCGCCTGCAGACCGGCGGCGGAGAAGCGCCAGCGGCTCACCGCGATGCCACGAGTGCGCGCACCGCGTCCGCCGTCTCGACGGCGAGCGCGGCGCGGGCGAGCCGCTGGCATGCAGAGGTGTCGAGACGGCGGATCAGCGCCTTTACCTCGGGGACCATTGCCGGAACGACCGACAGCTCGTCGACACCCAGACCGATCAAGATCGCCGTCCCGGCGAGGTCGGAGGCGAGGCCACCGCAGACGCCGACCGGCCGCCCGTGGGCCGCGGCGCCGGCGCACGCCTGTGCAATCATGCGCAATACCGCCGGGTGCAGCGCGTCGATGCCTGCTGCGACCGCCGGATTGCCGCGGTCCATCGCCAGCACATATTGGGTGAGGTCATTGGTACCGATCGCAAAAAAATCGGCGTGCACCCCAAGCAGGTCGGCGGTGACGGCGGCGGCCGGAGTTTCGATCATGACGCCGAGCGCGACCGGGCCAATACCGAGCTCGCTTGCCAGTGCGTCGACGCGCTCACGAACCATCGCGAATTCGGCGACCGACGCAATCATTGGCAGCAGCAGCCGCGGTAGCGGGTGGACGCCCAGCGCCGCACGTAGCTGGTCGTCCAGTAGGGCAGGATGCGCAAGGCTAACGCGGACGCCGCGAAGGCCGAGCGCCGGGTTCTCTTCGACCGGCAGGGCAAGGTAGGGTGCTGGCTTGTCACCGCCAATGTCGAGCGTGCGGAGGATCAGCGGCCGTCCGCCGAGCGCATCGGCCACCGCCTGATAGTGACGCGTCTGCTCGGCAACGTCAGGGGGTGTGGCGCGGTCGAGGAACAGCAGTTCGGTCCTCAGCAGGCCGCAGCCTTCGGCGCCTGCAGCGACGGCGGCAACCGCGTCGGCCTCGCTGCCGAGGTTGGCAAAGACCTCGATTAGGCGACCGTCGGCGGTGCGGCACTCGGTAAAGGCTGCGGCGCGGGCGGTGGCACGGGCGTCAGCGCGAAGCGCAAGGCGCGCGTGCGCAGCGGCGAGCGCAACATCGTCGGGATCAACCGTTATTGTCCCCGCGTCTGCATCGACGATGATTCGGGTGTCGGCGACGATATCAAGCACCGCCGGGCCTGCGCCAACGATCATCGGCAGGTTCCGCGAGGCGGCGATGATCGCGACGTGCGCGGTCGGCCCGCCGTGGGCGAGCACGATCCCGGCCAGCCGGTCGGTCGGCAGCGCCATCAGCTGCGATGGCAGCAGGTCGGCGGTAACGACGATCGCGTCATCGCGCAGCGTGAAGACCGCCGCTGTCGTGCCCAAGGCCTCCGCGACGACCTGCGCGCGAAGATCACGCAGGTCGTCGGCGCGCGCCGCGATGCGCGGATCGGCGACCGCGACGAGCGCGGCGATCGCCGGTTCGAGCGCTGCGTGCCATGCCGCTGCCGCCGACTCTCCAGCGTCGAGCAAGCGCGCCGCTGCGTCGGCAAAGCCCGCGTCGTCGAGCAGCTCGAGGTGGGCGCGCGCGATGCTCGCTGCGACGCCGCTACCTGCGGCGGCGGCGGCGAGTCGGGTTCGGACCGCCCTGAGCGCCGTGGCCAGCCGCTCGCGCTCCACCGCGATGCCCGCGCCTCGGCTGACCGGCACGACGGCCTCGCCGCCCACCAGCGGCACGGCGAAACCGATCACCAGTCCGGGGGCCGCCGGCACCCCGCGCAGCCCGTCGGAAACGGGGCCGGGCGATGCTGCCAACCGGACCGCCGGCGTCGCGTCGGGCACTTCTGCGTATTCGAGTAGGGCGACCAGAGCCGCGATCGCAGCCGCCGCGTCGGAACCCGTTGCGCTGACCTCGACGCGGGTGCCGTGCGCGAGACCGAGCGTCATCACCGCAACGCTGCTTCGCGCATCAGCGCGACGCCCGCTTTCGGACAGATACGTCGCGGCGTCGTATCTGCGGGCGGCGTTGGCGATGGCGGCGGCGGGTCTCGCGTGGATGCCGTGCTCGGCGGCGACCACGGCGGTTGCCGCAACCGTCGGCCCCGTGGCACCGTCGACCGGCCTCGCCGCGATCGGCCTTAGCTCGGCGATGATATCGCCGACACCGACCGGGCCGGGCTGACGACGAGACACAAATTCGAAGGCGTCGCCGTTGGTTATGACGACGGGGGTAAGCAGGCTTGTCGCGTGCGCGGCGAGGCGGTCGAGATCGAAGCCGAGTAGCAACTGGCCTGCCGCGACGGCGTCGCCCGGCGCGACATGGACCGTGAAGCCCGCGCCCGCGAGCGCGACCGTGTCGATGCCGACATGGAGCAGCAGTTCGGCCCCGTCTGCCGTGCGAAGCGTCACGGCGTGGCAGGCGGCGGCCACGGCGATGATCGTCGCGGCGCATGGCGCGTAGAGCATCGTGCCGGTCGGGTCGATCGCGATACCGTCGCCGACAAGTCGCGTCGCAAAGGCGGCGTCGGGTATCTCGTCGAGCGGCCCGAGCCAGCCGGCCAGTGGGGCGCCAAGCGCGATCGTCACTCCGCCGCCTCGAGCCGCACCCAGGCGAGCGCGTGAAGCGGGTCGGCGGCGGCGCCGGTTATCGTCAGGCACAGGTCGTGGCGACCGCCGGCCGCGAGCGGGGCGGTCAGCGACGTGACCCGTCCCGGGCCGGTACCGGCGAGCGGCAGGGTCGCAACGACCGGGCCACCGCAGCCGTCGCGACGGA
>CAXTPH010000205.1:0-4858 GCA_964245955.1 uncultured Sphingomonadaceae bacterium
GGCGCAAATTGCTACACCGACGCTCGCGGCCTGTTCGGCGGCGCTGCCCGTCGCGTGATCCTCCCCGCCGCGAAAGCCTTGAGCGTCGACCCGGCGCTCGGGCGCGACGCCGCCCTGCTCGCACTCGCCGCGACCGCCTATCACGCCCTTGCAGGCGGCAAGCCTGCCGAGCTGATCGTCGGCCACGGCGTCCTCGGTCGGCTGCTCGCCCGCATCGCGGTTGCGCTCGGTGGCACCCCGACGGTCTGGGAGACGAACCCGGCACGGGCCGCTGGCGCAGTTGGCTATGTTGTCACCGACAGCACCGCCGACACCCGTCGCGACTATGCCGCGATCTACGACGTCAGCGGCGCCGCGAACATGCTCGATCCGCTGATCGGGCGGCTGGCGCGCGGCGGCGAGGTCGTCCTTGCCGGCTTTTACGACCGACTCGATTTCGCTTTCCCGCCCGCCTTCATGCGCGAGGCAACGATCCGCATCGCAGCCGAGTTCAAGCCCGCCGACCTCGACGCGGTCACGGCGCTGATCGCCGCCGGCCGCCTCTCGCTCGACGGGCTCGTCACGCACG
This sequence comes from uncultured Sphingomonadaceae bacterium, assembly GCA_964245955.1. GTDB lineage: Bacteria > Pseudomonadota > Alphaproteobacteria > Sphingomonadales > Sphingomonadaceae > Polymorphobacter_B. The sequence continues at coordinate 569 of CAXTPH010000205.1, forward strand.
TGCTGCCCGCCGCCGCCGCCAACGACGCCTATGTCACCGCCTTCGGCGACGCGTCGTGCCTTAAAATGGTTCTCGACTGGAGTGACGTCGCATGAGTTTGGATGTGATGGAGCTGCTCCGCGAGGAAGCGTCGATCGAACCCGATCCCGTTCACACGGGCGAGGTGACGAAGGAGACGCAGATCATCGCGATCTACGGCAAGGGCGGCAGCGGCAAGTCGTTCGCCCTGTCGAACCTCAGCTACATGCTCGCGCAGCAGGGCAAGCGCGTGCTGCTGATCGGCTGCGATCCCAAGTCCGACACGACCAGCCTGCTCTTCGGCGGCAAGTCGTGCCCGACGATCATCGAGACGAGCGCGAAGAAGAAGCTCGCCGGCGAGGAAGTCCGCATCGAGGACGTCTGCTTCATGCGCGACGGCGTCTTCGCCATGGAGCTCGGCGGGCCCGAGGTCGGTCGCGGCTGCGGCGGACGCGGCATCATCCACGGCTTCGAACTGCTCGAGAAGCTCGGCTTCCACGACTGGGGCTTCGACTACGTGCTGCTCGACTTCCTCGGCGACGTGGTGTGCGGCGGCTTCGGCCTGCCGATCGCCCGCGACATGTGCCAGAAGGTCATCGTCGTCGGCTCGAACGACCTCCAGTCGCTCTACGTCGCCAACAACGTCTGCAAGGCGGTCGAGTACTTCCGCAAGATGGGCGGCAACGTCGGCGTCGCCGGCATCCTGATCAACAAGGACGACGGCAGCGGCGAGGCGCAGGCGTTCGCCGACGCGGTCGGCATCCCGGTGCTGATCTCGATCCCGGCGAACGAGGACATCCGCAAGAAGAGCGCGAACTACCAGATCATCGGCACGCCCGAGTCGCAGTGGGGCAGCCTGTTCGCCGAGCTCGCGGTCAATGTTGCCGAGGCCCCGCCGGTCCGTCCGACGCCGCTGACCGCCGATGGCCTGCTCGGCCTGTTCAGCCCCGAGGACACCGGCGCCAACGTCACGCTCCAGCCGGCCACCCAGGCGGCGATGCGCGGCGTCGCGTTCGTCCCGAAGGTCAGCCTCGAAGTGGTCTACGATGCTGTCTGAGGTTGCCTCACCCCCGGTCGACGGCGGCTGCTCGTCGGGCAGCACGCTGCTCGATGCCGCGCGCCAGGCGGGCAAGTCGGAGATCCTTGACCGCTATGCGGCCGACTATCCGAAGGGCCCGCACGACCAGCCGCAGTCGATGTGCCCTGCGTTCGGGTCGCTTCGCGTCGGTCTGCGGATGCGCCGGACCGCGACGGTGCTGTCGGGCTCGGCGTGCTGCGTCTATGGCCTGACCTTCACCTCGCACTTCTACGGCGCACGCCGGACGGTCGGCTACGTCCCGTTCAACTCGGAGACGCTCGTCACCGGCAAGCTGTTCGAGGACATTCGCGACGCGGTGTTCGAACTCGCCGACCCCGCGCTCTACGACACGATCGTCGTCACCAACCTGTGCGTGCCGACCGCGAGCGGCGTCCCGCTCCAGCTCCTGCCCAAGGAAATCAACGGTGTCCGTATTATCGGCATCGACGTCCCCGGCTTCGGCATCCCGACCCACGCCGAGGCGAAGGATGTCCTCGCCGGGGCAATGCTCGCCTATGCCCGCCGCGAAGCCGAGGCCGGTCCCGTCGCCGCGCCAGTTTCGCGCCCCGACCTTCCGACCGTCACCCTGCTCGGCGAGATGTTCCCAGCCGATCCGATGGGCATCGGCGCGATGCTTGCCCCGATGGGTCTTGCCGCCGGCCCGGTCGTTCCGACCCGCGAATGGCGCGAACTGTACAGCGCGCTCGACTGCGCCGTCGTCGCCGCGATCCACCCCTTCTACACCGCCAGCGTTCGCGAGTTCGAAGCTGCGGGCCGGAAGGTCGTCGGCTCGGCCCCGGTCGGCCGCGACGGCACCGCCGCCTGGCTCGACGCGATCGGCGCGGCGACCGGTACCGCGCAGCATCTGACCGACACCGCCAAGAACAAGTTCCTGCCCGCGATAAGCGCCGCGCTCGCCGCGGCCCCGATCAAGGGCCGGATCACGCTGTCGGGCTACGAAGGCTCTGAACTGCTCGTCGCCCGCCTCCTCGTCGAGAGCGGCGCCGACGTTCAATATGTCGGCACCGCCTGCCCGAAGACGCCGTGGTCCGAGCCCGACCGCGCGTGGCTCGAGGCGCACGGCGTCCCGGTCAAGTATCGCGCCAGCCTCGCCGACGACCTCGCCGCGGTCGATGCGTTCAAGCCCGACCTGGCGATCGGCACGACCCCGGTCGTCCAGCACGCCAAGGAGCGGTCGATCCCGTCGCTCTACTTCACCAACCTGATCTCGGCGCGTCCGCTCATGGGCGTCGCCGGCGCCGGCTCGCTGGCCACCGTGATCAACGCCGCGCTCGGCAACCAGGCGCGCTTCGACAAGATGACGTCGTTCTTCGCCGGTGTCGGTACCGGCCACGCCGCGGGCGTCTGGGAAAACACGCCGAAAGACCGCCCCGAATTCAAGGCGAAGTACGCCGGCCAGCGGATCGCCGCCGCCAAGGCCGAAGAGTCGGTCGGCTCATGACGCTCGTTCTCGATCACGACCGCGCCGGCGGCTATTGGGGGGCGGTCTACGCCTTTACCGCGATCAAGGGCCTGCAGGTCATCATCGACGGTCCGGTCGGGTGCGAGAACCTGCCGGTGACGTCGGTCCTCCACTACACTGACGCGCTGCCGCCGCACGAGCTGCCGATCGTCGTCACCGGCCTCGGCGAACAGGAACTCGGGCGCGACGGCACCGAAGGCGCGATGAAGCGCGCGTGGAAGACGCTCGATCCCGACCTGCCCGCCGTCGTCGTCACCGGCTCGATCAGCGAGATGATCGGCGGCGGCGTCACGCCCGAGGGCACCAACATCGCGCGCTTCCTGCCGCGGACAATCGACGAGGACATGTGGCAGGCCGCCGATCGCGCGTTGACGTGGCTGTGGACCCAGTTTGGCGCGAAGAAGGTGCCGGCGCTCAAGCCGCTGAAGGAGGGCGCTAAGCCCAAGGTCAACATCATCGGCCCGCAATACGGTTGCTTCAACCTGCCGAGCGACCTCGCCGAGATCCGCCGCCTGATCGAGGGCATCGGCGCCGAGGTCCACATGGTCTTCCCGCTCGGCAGCCACCTCGCCGACGTCAAGCGGCTCCCCGAGGCGGCGGTCAACGTCTGCATGTACCGCGAATTCGGCCGCGGCCTGTGCGAGACGCTCGAGCGCCCTTACCTCCAGGCCCCGATCGGCCTTGAGTCGACGACCTTGTTCCTCCGTAAGCTCGGCGAGCTGACCGGCCTCGATCCCGAGCCGTTCATCGAGCGCGAGAAGCACACGACGATCAAGCCGGTCTGGGACCTGTGGCGGTCGGTGACGCAGGACTTCTTCGGCACCGCGAGCTTCGCCGTCGTCGCGACCGAGACCTACGCCCGCGGCATCCGCGCCTTCCTCGAGACCGATCTCGGCCTGCCGTGCACCTTCGCGTTCAGCCGCACCGCCGGGGTCAAGCCCGACAACGCCGCGGTGCGCGAGGCGATCCGGACCAAGCCGCCACTCGTCCTGTTCGGCAGCTACAACGAGCGGATGTACATGGCCGAGCTCGCCAGCCGGTCGATCTACGTCCCCGCCAGCTTCCCCGGCGCCGTCATCCGCCGCCACACCGGCACCCCGTTCATGGGCTATTCGGGCGCAACCTTCATCGTCCAGGAAGTCTGCAACGCGCTGTTCGACGTGCTGTTCAACATCCTGCCGCTGTCGACGGCGATGGACGCCGCCCGCCCGGCGGCGGACGCGACCCTGTCGCGGATCCACAAGGAACTGCCGTGGGACGACGATGCCCGCGCCGATCTCGACGCGCTCGTCGAGGCGCAGCCGATCATCGTCCGCATCTCCGCCGCGAAGCGGTTGCGCGATGCCGCCGAACGCAGCGCGCGCGCTGCCGGCGAGACCGAAGTCACACCTGCCCGCGTCGCCTATGCTGCGCGCCTCGAGGCGCAAGCGGCATGACCGCGGGACACACCCTTTCGGCCACACGGGCCCAACCATTCTTCGCGGCGGCTGGCGCCGCGTCGAACACCGCCTCGCCGGCTGGTCGGCGACCTTTTCAGGCGGGCATCAAGGAGGCGACGAATGATTGAAAAGGACGACGGCATCGGGGTGCGCACGTACCTCACCGCCGAAGAGGCGAAGGACTTCCACAAGCTGTTCATGATGAGCTTCATCATCTTTACGGTTATCGCGATCATCGCCCACTTCCTCGTGTGGCAATGGCGTCCGTGGCT
>CAXTPH010000206.1:0-4797 GCA_964245955.1 uncultured Sphingomonadaceae bacterium
CCAGGTGAAGCCTTCGCCCATCACCTCAAAGGTCAGCAGCTCGGGATTGGCCATGAAGAAGTTCTTCTCGCCGGTCTCCCACGACCCCTTCACATATTGGACGATGCCGACCTTCATGCCCCAGCCCAGACTGCGGATCGCCATGCCGAACGCCGACGACGATTTGCCCTTGCCGTTGCCGGTATGGACGATCAGCAGCCCGCGCTCGAGGGTGTGCCGCGCCTGGATGCGGGCGCGGGCGGCCTGAACGCGCTGCATCTTCGCATTGTGGCGGGCGTGATCGGCCTCAGTCTCGGTCATCGGGTGCTCCAGTCGTCGAGGGCCGTTGCGACCCGTGCCCGATCGCCCTCGGCCGGGACGCCGAAGCGCAGCCATCGCGCGTCGCTGGCGAAGGGCCGGGCGAGTATGCCCGCCGTGGCAAGGTGCGTGAAGAGCTCGGCGGCCCGCACCGTCGCCGCGAGCCGGAACAGCGGCGTGCCGCCGACGATCGTCATGCCGGCAGCCCGAAGCCGCGCGTCGAGCCACGTGGCCGCATCGTCCAGCCGCGCCCGCTGCCCCGCCTGCCAACCGTGGTCACCATAGGCGGCCGTGGCGACCGCGATCGCCGGTCCGGAGATCGGCCAGTCGCCCAGCAGCGCGCGCATGGCGCGGGCGATCGCGACCGGGGCGATGACGAACCCGAGGCGCAGTCCGGCGAGCCCGAAGAACTTGCCGAACGAGCGCAGCACGATCGTCTCGGGCCAGTCGTGGCTCGCGATGCCCCGCTCGGGCAGAGCATCGGCGAATGCCTCATCGACGATGAGATGGCCGCCACGGCCCGCAAGCCCCGTTGCTGCCGCCGCGAGCATCGCGCTGTCGGCAACTGCTCCATCGGGATTGTTCGGTCGCGCAAGGATGATGATGTCGTGATCGGCGGCGGCGGCGGGGATGTCGGCGGCGGCAATCGTTGTCGGCGGCGCCGCCCACATCGCCGCGTGACCCGAATAACCGGGCCGCACCACCGCGGTCCGGCGCTCCCCGAGGATATGCCCGAGCAGCCGCAACGCGAGGTCGCTGCCCGGCACCGCGACCGTCGAGGCGGGATCCGCGCCGAACGCCGCGGCCGCAGCCGCCTCCAGCGCCGCGAGATCGTCCGGCGAGGGCAGCCGCGCCGACGCCTCGGCGCCGACCTGCGCCGGGTACGACCAGGGAGCGATCCCGGTCGACAGATCGATCCAGTCGACCGCCCCCGGAAACGCCGCGCGCGCCGCGTCGAGCCGTCCGCCGTGCGTGGCGAAGGGTGCGATCGTGTCGGGCGCGGCGGCGGCCATCAATAGGTCACGCGGACCCCGCCATAGGCGGCCCGTCCGGGGGTGCCGTAGCGGAAGATCGTCTCGTACTTCTCGTCGAACAGGTTCTCGACGCGACCGTAGACCTCGATCATGCGCGTGACCGGGAACGATGCCCGGATATCGGCCAGCACATAGCCTTGCAGGCGCCGCGTATTGCTCGCGTTGTCGAAGCTCGTGCCGACATGGGTCAGCGTCGCCCCCGTCGTCAGTCCGAACGCCCAATTATAGTCGAGCAGGGCATTGACGCTTTGACTCGGCCGCCGCGCGAGCCGCTTGCCGAAGGTCGTGCTCCCCGGCGACCGGTCCTCGGCGTCGGTGTAGGTGTAATTTGCCTGAAGCCTCAGCGCATCGACCGGCTTGGCGGTCAGGCCCAATTCGACACCCTCGGCGACGGCGCGGGCGACGTTGTCGTAGGTCCCCGACGGCCGGTTGACGCAGATGCCGGTCAGCGGCTTAGCGCAGGAGATGAAATTGATGAGGTCGCGCGAGGTGCGGTGGAAATAGGTCGCGCTAGCTTCGATCCGGCCCTCGATCGCGCGCTGGGTAATGCCCGCGTCCCAGCCCCTGGCACGCTCGGGGCGCAGCAGAGCGTTTCCGTACTCGCTCTGCAATTGGTACAGCGTCGGGGCCTTGAACCCCTCGCTGTAGCTGGCGCGCAGCGTCGTCGCGCCGTCGTTTGGCGAATAGACCGCACTGCCGGCGAGCGTGGTCGCGCTGCCGAAGCGATCATGGCTGTCATAGCGGATGCCCCCCGTCGCGGTCAGGCCGGTGAGCGGGGTCAGCACGAGTTGGCCGTAGCCGCTGTCGAGCTCGTCGCGGCCGACCGTGACCGGGCCGCCGAAGCTTGATGTCGTGAAGCGCGAGATCTCGCGCTCGGCCCCAAAGGTCGCCTGCGCCGCCTTGGCGATATCGACCACCCCCTGATACTCGAGCCGCTCGTTGCGGCCGTTGCCGGCGAAGGTTTCGGTCGGCACGGGGTCGGGGTTATAGTTGCGCCGGCGGATGTCGGTGTAGGCGAAGCCGAGGCGGTTGCGGAAGCGCCCGTCGAGCAGCGCCGCGTTGATCCCGGTATAGCCGACGAACTCGCGCGTCAGCTGGTATTCGCGGGTATCGCCGAAGGCAAAGGTCGGCGCCGGGAAGCCATCGATGCCGACCCGGCCGTCCGAATAATAGCCGCGGGCGTCGATCGAGATGGCATCGGTTAGCGCAAGGTTGAGGTTGGCGTTGGCCCCGAAGTTGCGATAGCCGTCCTTATCCAGGCCGCCCAACCGCTCGTCGAACGCCGAAATGCCGTCGGTGCGGAAATAGCCGGCCCCCGCACTCGCCGACAGCGGACCCGCCTTGCCCGAGACATTGGCGACGACCTGGCCGGTGTTGCGATAGCCGTATTCGGCGCGGGCGTTGACGTGAACGTCGTCGGTGGGCGGCGTGGTGATGATGTTGACGACGCCGCCGATCGCCTGGCTGCCCCATAGCACCGAACTCGGGCCGCGCAGGACTTCGATCCGTGCGATGTTACCCGTCAGCAAGTTGCCGAAGTTGAAGCCGCCGCCCGGGGCGGCGGGATCGTTGAGCTTGACGCCGTCGATCAGCGTGACGGTCTGGTCGCTCTCGGCCCCGCGAATGAAGACCGAGGTCGTCGCGCCGATGCCGCCGTTACGGGCGATGGTGACGCCCGGCACGGTACGCAGGAGATCGGCGACCGTCGCGGTCTGGCGCGCGCGGATTTCGCCCGTATCGATGACGGTGATCGACGACCCGACCCGCGACAGCGGCACGGGCGTGCGGTCAGCGGTGACGACGATCGTGTCGGCGGCATCGATGGGACGCTGGTCGACCGCCGGGACGGCGGTGTCGTCGGCGTGCGCTACGGTGGCGATCGTGCTTGCAAGAAATAAGGAAATCAGGCGCATGGCTCTCCCATCGTTCAACAACAAGGGGTCGCACGCGCCGAGGCACGACAGCAGTAACGCCGGTTCGGAACCGCCGCGTACCACCCCAACCGATTGTCGTCACACGAGGGATCTACCTCGATCGCCCGGATCATCCCGTCCGGGCAAAGGACCGACCGCGACAGGCAGGTCTCCTGGCTCCCGGGTCGTCACGTCCGCCCCGCCTTCCCGGATGCCTTCCCGAAGGAAGGCGATCCAGTGGCATCGTAGGGCGACCGCTCGCCGGTCACAGTTGCGGGTACAGCCCCGGATGACGGACATTCATCCGCTTCCGGGTTCCCTTTTCATCCCATCTCTGGGAACCTCTCGCCACCGCAGCTTACGTCGCGGGGAAGCGCGAGGCAAGCATGGCGGACATAAGCTTCTTCATCGGCGGGGCACGCTCGGGCAAGAGCCGGCTCGCCCAGGCCGCAGCCGAAGCCCTGCCGGGCCGGCTGATCTACATTGCGACTGCGCAGCCGCTGGACACCGAGATGGCCGACCGCATCGCATACCACCGCGCCGATCGCGGTGCGCGCTGGGATACGATCGAAAGTCCGATCGACCTGCCCGGCGTCCTGCCGCAGCAAAGTCGGCCGGATACGGTCGTCCTCGTCGACTGCCTGACGCTGTGGCTGAGCAATCTCGTGTGCGGTGATTACGATGTCGCCGCCGCCGTCGCCGCGCTGCACGACGGACTGGCCTCGTGCGCGGGGTCCGTCATCCTCGTGAGCAACGAGGTCGGGCTGGGGATCGTCCCAGATAACGCGCTCGCGCGCCGGTTTCGCGACGATGCCGGACGGCTCAATCAATCGATCGCGGCAATAGCCAATACGGTCATCTTCGCCGCCGCGGGACTGGCGCTTCGGCTCAAATAAACGTCTGGCGGGTTTGTTTTTGACGCCTTGGCTGCCGGGCGCTGCGAGGGTCTAGAAACGGCGGCTTTCAGGCGCCCCCTGGGTGCCTATGCCGTTTCCAGGCCCACCATCGCGGCGCTCAGTTCCCATAGTCTGGCGGCTCTCACCGGATCGTTGGCTTTAGGCGACAAAGCCTGGGCGAACGCCGTTGCGCCTTCGCGCTGGCGATTGCCCCAGCTCCAGTGAACGCCGGATTGCGCGAATTCCGGGTCGGCCACGACCTGCGCCACACGCTCGCCTGCCAGCGGCTGCGATACATAGCCCTTGGTGATATTCTTCTGAAACCAGGGGAAGATCTGCTGGAACAGTTTTGGTGCGTAGCGGAACAGCGCCGTCTCGGCGACGCAGCCGGGGTAGAGCGTATTGAACACGACACCCGTGCTTTGATGAAATCGCCGGTGGAACTCGCGATTCATGATCATGTTACACAGCTTGCTGTCCTTATAGGCCTTGCCGGCCTTGAACGCGTTGCCGTCGATCATTGCGACCGGCGCGCGGAAACCGGCCTCCATCCCCTCGAGATGGCCGAGGTCGGCGGGGGCAGGGATCGGTACCTTGCCGCCGAACTCCTCGGAATTGGCGGTGACGGTGCCCAGGGTAATCAGCCGCGGGGCTTGC
>CAXTPH010000207.1:0-4794 GCA_964245955.1 uncultured Sphingomonadaceae bacterium
GACGCGCGTCGCTTCGGCTGGACGCTGGGGGACAAGGGGTTCGACTGGCTGACGCTGCGCGACAACGTGCTGGCCGAGGTCGACCGGATCAACGGCGCCTATACCGACACGCTTACCAGCCACAATGTCCACCTCTACCACGATCATGCCGAGCTGCTCGACGCGCATACGATCCGGGTCGGCGACGCGACCGTCACCGCCGATAAGATCCTGATCGCCACGGGGGCCCGCCCGTTGGTCCCCGACCTGCCCGGCGCCGATTTCGCCATGACCTCGAACGAAGTGTTCCATCTCGACCATCTGCCGAAGTCGCTGGTCATCGCCGGCGGCGGCTATATCGCCAACGAATTCGCCGGCATTTTCCACGAGCTCGGGGTCAAGGTGACGCTGGTCAACCGCGGCGACACGATCCTGCGCGGCTACGACCAGGCGCTGCGCGACCGCCTGTTGCAGATCTCGATGACCAAGGGGATCAAGTTCGAGTTCAACTGCGGGTTCAAGGCCGTCGAGCAGACCAACGAAGGGGTCCGCGTCGTCGTCGAGAACGGCGACCCGATCGAGGCGGAGATGCTGCTGTGGGCGATCGGCCGCCGCCCGAATATCGAGGGGCTCGGGCTCGAGGCGGCGGGCGTCGCGCTCAACGACCGCCACGCGATCGAAGTCGACGCCGCGAGCAAGACCAATGTCGACAACATCTGGGCGGTCGGTGACGTCACCGACCGCATCCAGCTGACCCCGGTGGCAATCCGCGAGGGCCACGCCTTCGCCGACTCGGTGTTCGGCGGCAAGCCGTGGACGGTCGACCATGATTGCGTGCCGAGCGCGGTGTTCTCGAACCCGCCGATCGCCAGCGTCGGCCTGACCGAGGGGCAGGCGCGCAACAAGCACGGCACCGTCAAGGTGTTCACCAGCGACTTCCGCCCGATGCGCAACGTGCTCGCCGGGCGCAACGAGCGGTCGCTGTACAAGCTCGTGGTCGATGCCGCGACCGATGTCGTCGTCGGCGCGCACATGATCGGGCCGGACGCGCCCGAGATTTTGCAGGCGCTGGCGATCGCGGTGAAGGCCAAACTGACCAAGGCGGCGTTCGACGAGACGGTCGCGCTGCACCCGACGATGGCGGAAGAACTGGTGCTGATGCGCTAGGGCGCGGCTGCAAGCAGCGAGGCGGACGCGCCTTCGCCTCGGCCCGACTTCGTTGTTGAAGCGCCCGCAACGCCGCGTCCATCGCTGTCAGATCAACCACATATGATCAGCTACTCCTAGTGGATCAATCTCTAGGCTGAAATGCCAAGCCGTTATATTCCTTTTCGAGTTGAGATCTAACAGAGGTTTTCGGTAGATATTTTAGCATTCGAAACTTGGTTAGAAGTGTATTAAAGTCTTTTGAAACAGCAGAAAGCCCGTTTACCGCCATTAACATTATTTCATCACTTGTAAGCTGACTTCTTAGAAGATTGCCAAATTCAACCTTCTCATTTTTTGATAGAGTATTGTCTAATCTCAATTTCTGTAATATCCTATATATTATGCGAAAATATGGCGAGAGTGTTGCTTCATTTGATTTTTGTATTTTTGAGTTGTATATTTTAGCCAAATTTATCGATTGGCCAGACCTGTTAGCCTCTATAATCCAAAATCTCACTTCCTTTACGGCCTCACTGATCGCCTCGTACCCCGAAAATCGCTTATCTTTGTTAACCAGACTGGTCGAACTGCCAGACATTACCGCGTAATCTTGCGAAAAAATATTAGGCCAGCCTCTTTCGTCATAGTGGTTTGTATGGACAAAACGAATTTCTGAGCGCATCTCCCTCATAATGCGAATTAACTCGAAAAATGTTGTTTCAAACCGTTGCCTATGCTGATCTCTAGCCTGTTCTTTGATCGCCTCTGATTGGAACCACAAAGTTGCCAGCACCGCGGCAAAGCCGAGAGCAGAGGCCAAAGCATTGAATGCACCAAAACTGTCCGACCACTGCCCGGCTTGAGTGACCGTGTCAGGCTTTGCGCTGTCAATCCACCATACGGCTGCATCCAGACCGTACTCGGCCCACAACATCCATGCAGCGACTAATGTAATGGCTAGAGCAACAAAAATGAAAAGAGTTTTCATGTGCTTCCTAGCGAGTTGATATTCGCGGTATGACAGCTAAAGGGCCTTCGCCACAAGGCTGGCGCGGGAGGCTTGTTACCTCAACAAAGCCCTGTCCTACACCCATTAATCGGGTTAAACTTTTCCGTCGTCAAAGGGCGGCATGCACTCTTTCCTAGTGCGGGGGCACTTCAAATTGCCACTTTCACGCAAGGCGTGGACGCGAATCAAACGTGATGAAAACGTCAACTCTGTCAACTTAAGCGGGGGGAGGCCCGGCGTTGCGGATGTTCCCGAACGCGATTCACACCTGACAAAAACGTCAACTCTGTCAACTTAACGCCTCAGCTCTCCGCCCAGCGCCGAACGAGGTTGTGGTAGATCCCCGTCAGGCTCACGACCTCCGGATCGCCGATGCCGTCGCGCGCGGCCAGCCGCTGGATCGTCCGGTCGAGGTCGAACAATAAAGCCCGCGCGCCGTCGTCGCGGACCATCGACTGAACCCAGAAGAAGCTCGCCAGCCGGACCCCGCGCGTTACCGGCTCGACGCGGTGGAGGCTCGACGCGGGGTAGAGGACCATGTGACCGGCGGGGAGCTTGATTGCCTGGCCGCCGCTGGCGTCCTCGACGATCAGCTCGCCGCCGTCGTAGCTGTCGGGGTCGCTGAGGAACAGCGTCGCCGACAGGTCGGTGCGGAGCTTGATGCTCGTCCCCCGGATCGGGCGGATCGCGTTGTCGATGTGCGTGCCGAACGACTGGCCGCCGGCGTAGCGGTTGAACAACGGCGGGAAGGTCCGGTGGGGCAGGGCGGCGGCGACGAACAGCTCGCTCGCCCCCAAGGCGTCGAGCACCCGGTTGCCCCACTTCTGCGCCACCGGCGACGTCTCGGACAGCTGGGCATTGTCCTTGACCGGGGCCGACTGCAGCCCGGCGGTGATCCGCCCGTCGCCCCACGTCGCCGCGTTCAGGTCGGCGACGCACGCGGCGACCTGCTCGGGCGAAAAGACGTCGGGGATGACGAGCAGCATCCCCGAGGCCCCTACAGCTTGAAGCGCAGCGTTGCCAGCGCCGACCGGCCGGGTGCCTCGTAGGCGAACGGCGCGGCCGAGCGGTAGATCGCGTCGTAGTACGTCTTGTTGGTCAGGTTGAGGACGTTGACCTGGAGCTCGATCTTGCTCGTGATCGACGCCTTGGCGGTGGCGTCGAAGCGCCAGTAGCCGGGCAGGGTGGCGGTCTGCGCGATCGTCGTCCCGCCGTAGCGCGCGCTGTTGTAGAACGCCTGGCCCCCGACGGTGATGCTGTCGAACAGCTTGTACGTCGTCAGCAGCGCGAAGCTGTTGCGCGCGACGTTAGGGAAGGGGCCGCCGGCGACGACCGGGTTGGTCGTCGCCAGCACCTTCGCGTCGAGGAAGGTGTAGCCGCCGAATACCGCCAGCCGCGGGGTGATGTTGCCGCTCGCCCCGAGCTCGAAGCCGTCGACGCGCTGCCTGCCGGCGAGCGCCTGCGACGTGCCGCTCAGCGGATCGATGACGCGGGCGTTGGTCTTGTCGGTGCGGAACACCGCCGCGGTCAGCAGGACGTGGCCGCCCTTGCCGGCCTGGTATTTCGCACCGGCCTCGTAGCTGGTGTTGCGCTCGGCATCGAGGTTGGCGGTGGTCGGGCCGAGGCCGCCGTAGCTGACGCCGCTTGCGTCGGTCTGCTCGCCGCTCGGGTTCGACGACGAGCTCGCCGAGACGTAGAGCGTCGCTTTCGGCACCGGCTTCCACACCAGCCCGCCGTTCCAGTTGACGAAGCTGCTGTGGTTGCGGAGCAGCGTCCGTGTCTGCGCCGGCGCGGTCGGCGTCAGCGGCGTCGCCGACAGCGTATCGGTCGCGACGATATAGTCGTCGAAGCGGACCCCGGCGCTGAGCTTGATCGTCGGCGTCAGGTCGATCGTGTCGAGCAGATACGCCGCCTTGGTCACGACCAGCGTGTCGGCGACCGCGCCCGACAGCGCGCGAAACGGGACGTACGCCGGGTTGTTCGGGTCGGGATTGAACAGGTTCTGCAGGATGACGACCGGGGGCACGATCTGCGTGCCGACGGTCTCCGACCGGCCGTTGAGGAACAGGCGGTTGACGATGTCCTCGTGGTCGAACTCGACGCCGCCGATCAGGCTGTGGTGGAAACGGCCGGTGTCGAACTCGCCGCTCGCCTCGGTCGCGTTCGCCCACGTCTCGGTCCGGGCGTTGCGGCTCTGCGGGTTGGCCTGGACGGTCCACAGCGCCGGGTTGGGATTGCTGATGTCGGGCCGTTCGGGGACGGTCGCAATATAGGCGCTGAGCGAGTTGCCGTAGCGCGTCTTGCTCGTCAGCTTGACGCCGTCGGCAGGCCGCCACTCGGCGCGGACGGTGCCGATGTCGGTCAGCGAGTGGGTGAAATCGCGCTTGAGCAGGCCATAGAAATTGTCGCGCGGGACGTTGAACGGCTGCTGCGTGCGGACGTCGAACGGCACGCCCCAGTCGGGCAGGCCGTCGGCGGTCAGGTGATAATAGTCGGCGACGACATCGACATTGGGGGCGGGCTGCCACGCGAGCGACCCGGCGATGCCCCAGCGGCGGCTGTAGGTGTACGCGCGCCCGGCGACGTCGGCGTCGGTGAACATGCCGTTGACGCGAAGCTGGACGGTGTCGCCGAGCTTGCGGTTGACGTCGGCGGTG
>CAXTPH010000208.1:0-4776 GCA_964245955.1 uncultured Sphingomonadaceae bacterium
AGCCGAAGCCCTTGGTGCCGTTGAAGAACTTGACCGTGCCGTCGACCCGGCCACCCGCAGGTGCCGCGCCGCCCGAGCCGCCGCCGAATTCGCGGCTCGCGCCACCGTAGCCGCCGCCGCGCGGGCCGTCGTCGCGTCCGCCGAAACCACCGGCGCGCGGTTCGCGCGGGGGGGCCCGGTCGGTCACCGGCATCGGCTCGCCGTCGATGACGAGATCGGTCGCCGAGACGCGGCCGTTACGCTCGGTCAGGGTGAACTCGAGCGGCTGGCCGTCGGCAAGACCGGTCAGGCCCGCCTGCTCGACCGCCGAGATGTGCACGAACACGTCCTCGCCGCCATCGTCGCGGACGACGAAGCCGAAGCCCTTCTGCCCGTTGAAGAATTTGACGACACCCTTGGCCGTGCCGAGGTTGATGCCGGGACCCATGTCGCGCGCCGGACGCGGACCGCCGAAGCCGCCGCCGGCCGGACGTCCGCCGAAACCGCCGCCGCCGCCGGTGCCGCCGCCGAAGCGCGGCGCACCGCCACCGAAGCGATCACCACCGCCACCGCCGCCGCCGAAGCGATCGCCGCCACCACCGCCGCCGCCGCCGCCGAAGCGGTCGCCGCCGCCTTCAAACTGGTCGAAACCGCGTTCACGCTTGTCGAAGCCACCACGGCCGGGGCCACGCCCGCGTTTATCAAAGCTCATCGTCGAAAAGTCTTTCGTAATTGTTCGCGTTCACATCGTCGGGGCTTCCCACCGGTCACGCCCGGAGCCGCACGAACGCCCGGATGCAGGACAAGCCAAGCTGCTCCGACGAAACTCTTATACCAGATTCGGTTCGCTCGCGAGCAGTTTATCGGCCGGGCAAATCAACCGCCGCATTTGCAACATGGTAAAGGGAATATTCATTAATTGCCGCGTATATGGCCATGCTGCAACGCACAATGCGGAGAGCACGATGATCGGTCCGGTCGCAGATTTCGCTCTTGAGCACCTCGTCGTGCTCCTCGCCGGGGCGGTTTCGTTGCTCGGTGGCTTCGCCCTGCGTAGCTATGGTCGCCGACTCGAACGTCAGACGCAGGCGCGCGGTCGCCAGCTGAACGAGCGGAGCTGACCCGCGACGCGCGCGGGCGTTCGCGTCGCGGGTGACTTGCCCGGCCGTCGCTGCTAGGCGCTCGGCCATGACAATCTATCTTCACGAGGGCGACCTGCCCGCCGATGTCTTCGCCCCCGGCCCGATCGCGGTCGACAGCGAGACGATGGGCCTCCACCCGGCGCGCGACCGGCTGTGCCTGATCCAGCTCGCCGACGGGCACGGCGACGAGCATCTCGTCCGTTTCGAAGCCGGGCATTACGACGCGCCGGTCCTCAAGCGCGTCCTTGCCGACCCGGCGCGGGTCAAGCTTTATCATTTCGCCCGCTTCGACCTTGCGGTGATCCAGGCGTATCTCGGCGTGCGCGCCGGCCCGGTGTTCTGCACCAAGATCGCATCGAAGCTGGTCCGGACCTATACCGACCGCCACGGCCTCAAGGACGTGCTGCGCGATACGATCGGGGTCGACGTGTCGAAGGCGCAGCAGTCGTCGGACTGGGGCGCCGCGGTCCTGACCGACGCGCAGAAGGACTATGCCGCGTCGGACGTCCGCTATCTGCATCGCGCGGTCGAGGTGCTGACCGAGCGGCTTGCGCGCGAGGGTCGGACCGGGCTCGCGCAGGCGTGCTTCGACTTCCTGCCGTGGCGCGCCGATCTCGACCTAGCCGGCTGGCCCGAGTCGGACATCTTCGCGCACCTATGACCGCGGCGACGCTTCGCGCGCGCGCGGCCCTGCCCGGCGGCGGCTGGGACCGCTTCGTCCGCATCGTCAAGGTCGCGCTGCCGACGGCGGCGCTCGTCCTGCTGGCGACGATCATCATCTGGCCGCTGACCTCGGCGCGCGAGTTCTCGTTCCTGCTGGCGAAGGACAAGGTGGCGATGTCGAAGGAGCGCCTGCGGACCGACACCGCGATGTACCGCGGCCAGACCGCGAACGGCCAGCCGTTCGAGATCCGCGCGGGGAACGCGGTACAGCGGTCGTCGGCGGTGCCGGTGATCGAGCTGAGCCGGCTGGCGGCCGACGTCCGGCTCGACGACGGTCCGGCGCGCGTCACCGCGCCGTCGGGTCGCTACGAGATCGACCACGACCTGCTCGTCATCGCTGGCCCGGTACGGATGGACAGCGCGGCGGGCTATACGCTCAACAGCGCCGACGTCCGCGTCAGCCTGCTCGACCAGACCGTCGTCACCGACCGGCCGGTGACCGGGACGATCCCGCTGGGCACGTTCCGCGGCAACAGCCTGCACGCCGATATCGGCGGCAAGCGGGTCATGCTCGGCGGCGGCACCCACTTGCACATCACCCCCGCTTCCCACAGGAAAGCCGCATGAAGCCCGTCGTGTTCGCTCTCGCATTCCTCGTCGCCGCCCCGCTCGCGGCGCAGAGCGCGCTCAAGGGTCACAATACTGACGGGCCGGTCGATGTCGACGCCAAGTCGATCGACGTCCTCGACGCCAACAACAAGGCGGTGTTCAGCGGTGACGTCAAGATCACCCAGGGCGACATGAAGCTCAACGCCGACTCGGTGACGGTGTTCTACAGCCGCTCGAAGAAGGGCGGCGACCCGGCGATCGAGCGGCTCGACGCGCAGAACAACGTCAAGCTCGTCACGCCGAGCGAGTCGGCGACCGGGCGCTACGGCATCTACGACGTGACGCAGAAGACGATCACGCTCGTCGGCGGGGTGACGCTGACCCGCGGCGAGAACGTCCTGCACGGCCAGCGCTTGTCGATCGACCTCGATTCGGGGCGCTCGAAGCTCGACGGTGCCGGTACTCCCGCCGCGCCGGGGCAACCGGCGACGCCCGGCGGCCGCGTGACCGGGCGCTTCGTCGTGCCGCCGCGCGCGCCGGGCAAGTAGCAGCACCCGCCGAGCCGTGCCGGGTGCACGGCCAAGCGACTAGCCGCCGCCGCCCCCCTCGCCTACACGCTGGCGCAGCATGACCGGCCTTCCTTCCAGCGGCAGCTTCGAGCGCGGCATCCACCGCTTCCCCGCACGGGTCTATTTCGAGGACACCGACCTGACCGGCATCGTCTATCACGCCAATTACCTGCGGTTCATGGAGCGGGCGCGGACCGAGATGCTGCGCGCGCTCGGCATCGAGCAGCAGGCGATGATGACCGCCGGCGACGGCTATTATTCGGTCTACGACCTGTCGCTGACGTACATGGCGCCGGCCCGGCTCGACGACGTGCTGACCGTCCGCAGCTGCGTCGTCCAGGTCCGCGCCGCGGCGACGGTGATCGGCCAGGACGTCTGGCGCGGGGCGACCCAGCTGACCCGCGGCCGGGTCACCGCCGCATGGCTCGGCATGAACGGCCGACCGCAGCGGCAGCCAAAGCATTGGGCCGCGCGTTTCAACGAACTGCAAGCCGAGGCGACCCAAGACTGATGCCCAATGTTCTCGCCAAGACCGCCATCGACATGTCGCCGCTGGCGCTGTTCCTCCAGGCTGACATCGTCGTCAAACTCGTCATGCTCGGATTGATTGCGGCAAGCATCTGGTCGTGGGCGATCATCGTCGAGCGCAGCCGCCGCCTGTCGGCGATCAACGCCCAGGCGAAGGCGTTCGAGGACTGGTTCTGGAAGTCCGACAGCCTCGACGCGCTGTATGAGCCGGCGGCGAAGGCGAAGCATCCGTCGGCGCGGCTGTTCGTCGCCGGCATGAACGAATGGCGGCGGAGCATCGCCAAGGGCAAGATCGACCGCGAGGGCGTCCGCGCGCGGCTGACCTCGCTGCTCGGCGTCGCGATCGCGCGCGAGATCGACGAACTCGGCGACCGGCTGAGCGTCCTCGCGACGATCGGCTCGGTCGCGCCGTTCGTCGGCCTGTTCGGCACCGTCTGGGGGATCATGCGCTCGTTCGGCGCGATCGCCGCGTCGCAGAACACCTCGCTCGGCGTCGTTGCCCCGGGGATCGCCGAGGCGCTGTTCGCCACCGCGCTCGGGCTGTTCGCGGCGATCCCGGCGGTGATCGGTTACAACCGCCTGCTCCACGGCCTCGGCCGGCTCGAGGCGCGGCTGTCGGCGTTCGCCGAGGAGTTCCACGGGCTGCTGTCGCGCCAGCTCGACGGGATGGAAGAACGCTGATGGCGATGGGGCTGCAACCCCGCCGCGGGCGCCGCGCGCCGATGGCCGAGATCAACGTCACGCCGATGGTCGACGTTATGCTTGTGCTGCTGATCATCTTCATGGTCACCGCGCCGCTGCTCGTCACCGGCGTGCCGGTCGACCTGCCCGACAGCAAGGCGAGCGCGCTCAAGGCCGACGACAAGCCGATCCAGATCTCGCTCGACGGCGCCGGCGCGGTGTTCATCGACGAGGCGAGCATTGCCCCCGACACGCTCGCGGCGAAGCTCGCGGCGATCCACACGGCGCGCGCCGACGATCCGCGCGTCTACGTCCGCGCCGCGCGGACGCTCGACTACGGCCGGGTGATGACCGTCGTCGGGGAGGTCTCGGCGGCGGGCTTCAAGAAGGTCGCTTTGGTCAGCGCCCCCGCCCCCGCGCCGAAACGCCGATAGCGGTTCGCCTGCGGTGACGCCGACCGAACGCCAGTCGCTCGTCGTCGTCGGGCTCGCGCACCTCGTGCTGTTCGCGATCCTGTCGTTTGCGTTGACGTCGGTGACGCCGCCGCTCGCGCCCGAGGACCCCACGCCGGGCGACGTCGTCGCGCTCGCCGGCGTGCCGAAGAG